>JAZDGZ010000673.1:0-2589 GCA_043806375.1 Pseudomonadota bacterium
CAGCATCAAGATTATCATGGGATCGGGTGTGGGCTATGAATTCAGAACGACGTGTGTCAGGCCCTTTGTGGATCCCCAGACCATTGAGAATATTGCAGAAATCATCTGCGGCGCCGATCTCTACGCACTTCAGGGCTTTCATCGCACAGGGGTACTGCATCCTGAATTTTTCCGCGGTATTGAGCCCGGCTATGATCATGATGCCATGATGGGTCTAAAATCCATCGCAGCGCCATACGTCAAGAAGTGCATTGTCCGGTGATATTAAGGGTGCCATATTTGTCTTGACATCCGGAAGCCCCCTCACCCCAACCCTCTCCCCCAATCCTGGGGGAGAGGGCAGGGTGAGGGGGATCGATCCGTCAATACTATTTCGGGACGATTAATAAAAACCAAGACGGATTCAAAAATCCGCTTTTGGACGCCGGGTTTACCCATGACTTATGCAGACCGTCTTTTGGCACAGCTCGAATCTCTGCCGGATTTGCTCATCTATATCTTTTTGGGCCTGAGTGCATTTCTGGAAAACCTCTTTCCCCCTATCCCCGGCGATACGGTAACCGCCTTCGGGGCCTTCCTCGTGGGCGTTGGAAAGCTCGATTTGATGGGGGTCTATATAGCCACAACGCTCGGCAGTCTCCTCGGATTTCTCACCCTCTTTTGGATCGGACGATGGCTGGGAAGGCGCTTTTTTGTGGAGAGGGATTTCAGGTTCCTGAAGGCGAGAGATATCGTCAAGGCCGAGCGATGGCTTGTCAGATACGGCTATCTCCTCGTGGCCCTTAATCGATTCCTGCCGGGGGTGCGATCCGCGATCTCCCTGGCCGTCGGAATAACCCGGTTGAAGGTCATCTGGGTCGCCCTTCTGGCCTTTATAAGCGCTTCGGTCTGGAATCTGATCTGGATCCTCCTGGGCCGCGCCCTCGGGACACACTGGGGGGTGGTTGAAAAGACCATCCGTGCCATCGTGGTTAGATACAACACGGCTGTGTTCATCCTCTTCGCCCTGCTGATCCTCTTTCTATTGGTCAGAAAGAGATTCACCAAGGGTCCATAAAAGGACATCAACAGATTTGATTTTCGCTGATAAGGGTATATATTAAGGACTAGCAGGTTGCTGAAAAACACCTGCAATACCATATCCCGATCGGTTGATTCGACGACTATTCCACTTTAACGTCGTTTGGAAAGATATTTATGGCTTCTGAAACACCCCAAAAGAACAGTAAACGGACGATCAATTACCTGCGGCTCTCCGTTACCGACCGATGCAATCTGAGATGTATGTACTGTATGCCTGAAGAGGGGATCGACTTCCTGCCCCATGGCGACATCCTTTCCTACGAAGAGATGCTTCATCTGGTGAGGATCTCTGTCCAGGCCGGTATTCGTAAGGTCAGGCTGACGGGCGGCGAGCCCCTGGCCCGCAAGGGATTCATCTCCTTTCTCAAAAGGCTCAGTGGCATCAAGGGTCTGGAAGAGATCACGTTAACCACCAACGGCGTCCTGCTCAAGGAGTTCGCTGCCGATATCAAGAACTGCGGCGTTCGACGCATCAACATAAGCCTTGACACGCTCAAGTCCGAACGATTCCGCCAAATCACCGGCCGTGATCATTTCGACAGGGTTTGGGCGGGGATTCAGGAGGCAGAGCGTCTGGGCTTCAGCCCCATCAAGATCAATGTGGTAGCCATGAGAGGGGTCAATGACGACGAGATTCTGGATTTCGTCCGCCTCACCCTGGAAAAGCCCTTCCATATCCGCTTCATTGAATATATGCCCGTGGGCAAGAACAACAACTGGAGCCCCGAGAGATTCCTATCCGCCTCTGAGATCTTGAGCAGGGTTCAGGGACTGGGGGCCATGAGCCCCGTCATGCAAAACGCCCTGGATGGTCCCGCGGACAGGTACAAGATCGATGGGGCTGTGGGTGAAGTCGGCCTGATCGGCGCCCTGAGCAACCATTTCTGTCACAAATGTAACCGGTTGCGTCTAACGGCCGAAGGCCATCTGCGGGGGTGCCTCTTCTCGGATCAAGAGATCGATGTCAAGACGCCGCTGAGAGAGGGCAAACCGGACGCCGATCTCCTTGCCCTGGTGAGGGTCGCCATTGAAAGCAAGCCCAATGACCACGGGTTGATCAGCAACAAACCCAGGAAATGCGTTCGCCACATGTCCAGCATCGGGGGTTAGGGCGTTGAATCTGGGCCTTCGACCCTATCCAGGTCCATCACCTCGAACCCTGGGGGTCTTGACAGCTCAAAGATCTGTTCCGGTATGGGCCTGTTGAAGACGGCCCTTTCTCTTTTAAGGGCCATGGTTCTCCCTCCCTTCGACGGCATCACCTTCACCCCTTCGGCATAGGTGATGCCCTGATCCTCCTGAAACTCCGAAAATACCAACTCCACCTGCCGGTCGGGCAGGATGACCGCCTTGGGGAGCAGGCTTTCCGGGAAGACCTCCAGGATCTCGGTCTCTTCCTGGCCGCTGTCGATAAAAACGATCCGGTTTGCCTCCCGCGACTCGATTCGACGGTAGTCCGGCAGGATGGGGTACCCTCGCAGGGCTGCCCACACCAGCCGGGAATCG
>JAZDGZ010000674.1:0-4618 GCA_043806375.1 Pseudomonadota bacterium
ACATCAAGGGCAAGCATGTGAACATCGGAAACCCCGGCTCCGGCCAGAGGGGGAATTCCATGGACGCGATGGAGGCCTGCGGGATTGATCCGGAAAAGGACTTGCGGGCTGAAGGGCTCAAGGCGGATGAATCGGCGAAAATGCTTCAGGACAACCGGATCGATGCCTTTTTCTACACCGTCGGCCATCCCAACGGCTCGATCAAGGAAGCGACGAGCGGGACACGGAAGGTCCATTTCGTCCCCATCGAAGGGTCGTGCATCGATCAACTCCTTGGCAAGTGGCCCTTCTATGCCAAGGCCATGATTCCCATCAAGTTCTACGAGCAGGCGAGCAACAAAGGTGACGTCCCGACCTTTGCAGTCAAGGCGACCTTCTGCACCAGCGCCAAGGTCCCGGATAATGTCGTTTATGCCATTACCAAGGAGCTCTTTGAAAATCTGGAGGAATTCAAGGGCCTCCATCCGGCTTACGAGATCCTGACCAAGGAGAATATGCTGGAGGCAAGAACGGCGCCTATCCACCCGGGTGCCCTGAGGTACTACAAAGAGGCGGGCATGATCAAGTAGACGAGGACAAGGGCGTGGACGAAACCCACGCCCTTTCCTGCATCTCTCCGTTCAGGAAGGACCTGGGAAGGCTTCGGTTCCCTTTCCACATGAATGACCTTGATGAGGAGGCACGCCCGAAAGGGGTGTTTGCGGAGTCGAGAGAGACATGAAAGACGCCGATCTACCTAAAGAGAAGGAGATGGATGAGGGTGTTGAACTAGCAAAAAAGATTGCGGAGGAGAGGGAATTCGGTTCGCGGAGGCTCTCAGGCCTACCCCGATATGCGATCCCTTGTATTGCCGCCGCTTGGTCGCTTTTCCAGCTATCCCTTCCCCAGGTGCTCCTGCTCGATTCCGTTCACATCCGGTCTATACACCTGGCCTTTGCCATTGCATTGGTCTACTTGAGTTATCCTGCCTTCAGGAGGATCCAGGCAAAGGGGGCGTTCAAGTTTCTCTCTGCCAGAAGCAAGATCCCGGTGATGGATCTGGTTCTGGCAGCGGCCGCAGCCATGGCGGCCCTCTACCTTGCGCTGAACTATGAGGCCCTGGAACAGCGGCAGGGGGCGCCGACCAGCCTCGATATCGCGGTCGGCATCGCCCTGATCGGACTCCTCCTGGAGGCAGCGAGACGTTCCCTGGGCCCGTTTCTGGTCCTGGTGGCCTCCCTTTTCGTCTTCTACAGTTTTGCCGGTCCCTATATGCCTGAGGTGATCGCCTTCAAAGGGGTTTCCTTGAGTCGATTTGTCAGCCAGCTTACCATATCTACTGAAGGCATCTACGGGATCCCCCTTGACGTTTCCGCCACGATCGTTTTCCTCTTCGTCCTCTTCGGATCCATGCTGGACAAGGCAGGGGGAGGGAAGTATTTCATCGATCTTGCCTTCAGTCTTCTCGGAAAATACAAAGGGGGACCGGCCAAGGCTGCGGTCCTCTCAAGCGGGATGATCGGGCTGGTATCGGGGTCGAGTATTGCCAATACGGTCACCTCCGGCACGTTCACCATCCCCCTCATGAAGAGCGTGGGATACCCGGCCCACAAGGCGGGCGCCGTGGAGGTGGCTGCGAGCACGAACGGGCAGCTCATGCCCCCCATCATGGGGGCTGCCGCCTTCATCATAGCGGAGTACTGCAATCTGGATTATTTCCAGGTGGTGAGGGCGGCCTTTGTCCCGGCCTTCGTCTCTTATATCGCCCTGATCTACATCGTCCACCTGGAAGCTTCGAAACTCGGCTTGCGGGGGCTTCCGAAGGAGCAGCTCCCCCGCTTTTTCAAGACCTTTGTGGGAGGGCTCCATTTTCTCTTTCCCCTCGGTTATCTCATTTACGAGCTGATGATCGCGCGTCATTCGCCTCAACTCGCTGCATACAGGGCGATCCAGGTGCTGGCAGCGCTCATCGTGGTTCAGAACCTTTTCAGGGCCTACCTTGCGAAGACCTCCTTGGTGGGGGCGGTGACGTTCAGCATCCGTCAGATTTGGGATGCCCTGGTCGCAGGGGGGAGGAACATGATGGGCATAGGGGTCGCCGTCTCCGCTGCAGGCATCATCGTGGGCGTGGTGGCGATGGGATTGGGCGGTTTGATCGTAGAGGTGATCGACACCATCGCGGGCGGCAATTTCATGATTCTCCTGGTCATCACGGCGATCGCCAGCCTTTTACTGGGGATGGGCCTCCCCACCACGGCCAACTACATCGTCATGGCCTCCTTGACGGTCCCTGTCATCGTGAAGCTCGGGGCCGACTACGGATTGGAAGTGCCCCTCATCGCCGCCCATCTATTCTGTTTCTATTTCGGGATCCTTGCGGACGACACACCCCCTGTCGGGCTCGCCGCATTTGCAGCCTCGGCCATCGCAAAGTCGGATCCGATCCGGACAGGCATACAGGGGTTTATGTATGATATCCGGACGGCCATTCTCCCCTTCATGTTCATCTTCAACACGGATCTGCTGCTCATCGGGGTTGATACATGGTGGCATATCGCAACCGTATTTTTCACGGCGGTGCTCGCCATGTTCGCCTTTGCAGCCCTGACGCAGCACTGGTTCATCGCAAGAAACAGGATTTATGAGAGCCTGCTATTGGCAGCCGTCTGCCTCATCATATTGCGCCCCTATCTTGTGATCGAATACGTCGGGTTTGGGAACAAGTTCTTCTGGTATATCGTTGGGCTGGGTCTGTTCGGAGCGGTCTATCTCCTGCAAATGCCGCGGGTGAGGGCTCTAAAAAGGGTACGGGGAGAGGTCGCAACGTAGGAGTAAGGAGTAAGGGATGAGCGACATGATTGTCCTGGGGGCACACGGAAAGGGACTGCTGTCTCACACTTTCCCGGGGACCGTGCCCCAGAAGGTGCTTCGGAGGAGCCGAATTCCCGTGCTCGTCGTTCCCATGCCGGGGGATGCGGCAGCGGGGGACTCTTGATCAGCGGAGAAGGTGCTTCTTCAACAAAGTGAATCCTTTGGCGGGAGAGAGACCAATGAGAAGGAGAATGATCGCCCTGGCCATAGGTTGTCTTGTTTCTTTATGGGTCGTGAGCGTCAATGCTGCTGGTGAGCGGTTTGTAGATAATGGGGATGGGACGGTGACGGATACGGTGACCCTTCTGATGTGGGCCAGGGAGGACAACATGGGGGATATCTCCTGGCGTGAGGCCGAGGTCTATTGCAGGACCCCTCCCATAGCCGGGTACAGGTATCCCGATTGGCGGATGCCCACGGTAGAGGAGTTGAGGACCCTTTACGACGAGGAGAGGCCGGGGTATGAGTCCGACTGCGGGTTGATCGTGAAGATTCACCCCCTCTTCAGGCTGAGCTGCGCTTGGGTCTGGACCTCTGAACAGAAGGCCATTGCAGCCTATGCCTTCAATTTCAACAAAGGGTACAAGTACTCAACCCTCATGCTCGAAAAAAAGCGCTTCAGGGCACTGCCGGTTCGCTCCCTGAGGTGAAAGATCGGACGGGCCTCTCGAATGCCGTGAGAGGCTCATGTTTTTTGCGTGGGGAGAAGATATTCGGCTCGCAGGGGACGAGCGGGTTCTCAGGCGAGACTTGCAGCGATAGCGCACGGGACAACCTGAACGCCGGAGGGGAAGCGTTCAGAGAGGTGAAGGAGGAGAAGGTTTATGGAGAGGTCTTTGGAAAAGGTGTTTAACCCTCGCTCGATCGCCGTCATCGGCGCCTCCGAGGTGCCGGGGAAGGCCGCGGAGAGGAGGACAAGGAGTCTCATCGAAGGGGGCTATGAAGGAGATATCTATCTGATCAATCCCAAGCGGTCGGAGCTCTTCGGCCGAAAGGCCTACCCGAACATCACCGAGGTGAACCGGGAGGTCGACTTGGTGATGGTGGTCGTGGCCCCCAGGTTTCTGGTGTCGGCTGTCAGCGACAGCGTCAAGATGGGGGCCAAAGGGATCATTATTATCACCGCCGGCCTGGGGGAAACGGGAGAGGAAGGGAAGAGGATCGAAACCCAGATCCTGGAGGAGGCCGCAAAGAGCGGCGCCTACGTGATAGGCCCGAACTGCAGCGGCATGTTCAGCGCCTCGGCAACCGCCAATCTCCTCGGCGTCCCCAAGCTTCAAAAGGGCCCTGTTTCCGTTCTGGCCCAGAGCGGCAATGTCATTGACTCTCTCACCCATTACGCGCGGGTCAAAGGAGTGGGATTCAGCAAGATCATCAGCCTGGGAAATGCGATCGGCGTGAGTTTTCCTGAATATATCGCCTACCTGAAAGACGACCCGGAGACCAAGGCGATCGTTATCTACCTGGAGGGGATCAAGGACGGCAATCGACTCGTCCAGGTGGCCCGGGAGACGGTGAAGAAAAAACCCGTCATCGCCCTCAAGGTGGGAAGGTCCAAGGCGGGGGCCCGGGCCGCCGCATCCCACACAGGCTCCCTGGCCGGGGACGATCTGATCGTCAATGCGGCCTTCCGCCAGGGGGGGATCGTGAGGGTGTCCAATGTGGACGAGCTGTTTGACATGGCCCATGTCTTCAGCACGTGCCCCCTCCCAAAAGGGAACCGCGTCGCAATCCTGTCGGAGGGTGGCGGCGACAACTCCATTGCAGC
>JAZDGZ010000675.1:0-2765 GCA_043806375.1 Pseudomonadota bacterium
AAAAGCCCCTTAACCTTTCCCGTATTCACATCCACGTCGATCCGCCGGAAGGCGGGATCAGAGCTGGTTCCGGGCATCAAGCTGATGGTCCCGGCGCAGGGGCAGAGAAATTTCGCTCCCGAATAGACCAGAACGTCTCGAATGGGCAAGACCCAGCCCTTGGGCACCCCTTTGACGGCGGGATCATGGGTCAGGCTCAAATGAGTCTTCACCATCATTGTGGCATAATCCTTGAATTTAGGGTCGCTTTCAAACTTCTTCGCCTTCGCGGCGGCATCTGGAGACCAGGAGACGCCTTCCGCCCCATAGACCTTCTTGGCGATGAGCTCCACCCGTTCCCGGAGCGGCGTTTCCATGGGGTAGAGGAACTTGAAATTGGCCTTCTCGTTGCAGGCATCGATGACCGCATCGGCCAATTCCAAGGCCCCTTCTCCGCCTTTCGCCCAGTGCGATGAGACGGCGCATCGCGCCCCGGCCTGTTCGGCCAATTTGCGGATCAAGGCGGTTTCTTCTTTCGTGTCCGTGTGGAAGGAATTAATACAGACCACGGGATTGATCCCTGCCTGTTTGACAATTCCAATATGGTGGATCAGGTTGGCAACGCCCTTTTCCAATAGCGGCAAATTCTCTTTCGTGTAGGAGGGATCTAGAGGCAGCCCGGCGACCACCTTCGGCCCGCCCCCGTGCATTTTCAAGGCCCTGACCGTGGATGTGACCACGGAAACATTGGGGATGAGGCCGCTGAGCCGGCTTTTGACATTCCAGAATTTTTCGAAGCCGATATCGGCACCGAATCCGCTCTCCGTGACATGATAGTCAAACATTTTCAGCCCGATGCGGTCGGCGATGATGGAAGATTGGCCGACGGCAATGTTGGCGAAGGGACCTGCATGAACCATGACGGGCTGCCCTTCAACCGTCTGCAAGAGGTTAGGGTTGATGGTATTGCGCATCCAGGCGCACATGGCTCCGGCAACTTCGAGATCGCTGGTCGTCACGGCATTGCCTCTCTTATCGTAAGCCACGGTAATCTTGCCCAACCTGTCCCGCAGATCAGCCAAGTCACGGACAATGGAAAGGATGGCCATGAGTTCGGAACTCACGGCAATCCCAAACCTGGAGGGCATCATGAAGCCATCCATCTTCCCCCCCAGTCCGACGACGATATTCCGCAAACCCTGGGCGCAGAAATCGATGATCCAGCCCATCTCCACGTTCTTGGGGTCAACATCTAGGCGTTTTAATCCGCGTTTGACCAGTTGTTCATCCGTGTAATTGCCTTCGTGTTGCATACGGGCATTCAGGGCTACCATGGCCAGGTTGTGAGCATTCATGATGTCATTGATGTCGCCGGTGAGCCCCATGGAAAATTCGGTCAAGGGAATCGCTTGGGCATTTCCACCGCCGGCTGCGCTCCCTTTGATGTTCATGGTGGGTCCCCCTGAAGGCTGGCGGATGCAACCCCCGACATTCTTCTTACGACTCCCCAAACCTTCAACAAGACCCATGGAAGTGGTCGTCTTGCCCTCACCCAAGGGGGTGGGAGTTATGGCTGTTACTTCGATATACTTTCCGTCCGGTTTCTTCCCCAGGCGGTTCATGATCTTCATAAAATCGAGCTTTCCAATCCTGCCATAGGGGATGATTTCATCCTTCTGCAACCCGAGCTCCTTCTGCAAATCCCAGATGGATTTCAGGTGCTCTTCGGCAGCTTCTGAAATTTGCCAATCCGCCATCTTGACCGCATCGTAGGGCATCTCCGCATCCTCCTCATTTTAAAATTTTACTTCTTTACTGGTTCCCCCAGTATGGGATTTATCCTTCTTACGAAACCGATGTAGCCATCACCGCAGTTTCCGACCACCTCCCTCCGCATGAATGGCCGAGCCTCATAAATGTGGCCAATCGTGAGATGGACGAGGATCCGCCTTTCCGCATCGAGCGCAACCATTCGCCACTCGATGAATCATTCAAAAACCTGAATTGGGAGAGTCAACGACTAACAACCGAATTCTATATCCCATAATTCCATTATCTTGTCAAGTTTTTTTAACAAAAACTTTTTCCCTCTTGCCAATCCCCAAGGTCTGTGGCATGATACATGACAAAACGCCCCGTGGTCTGGCCCCGTTCGAGGTCGGCCTCGCGGGGAAAAATTTCTGGGGTGGGGGGCAAGAGTCGGCAGAGGAGTAAGGCCGGGGGATGCCCCCAAGCTCAGGGGAACGGTGGGAGGCACTATGCGTATAAGGGTCCTGGATGAAAAAATCGTTAAGGCCATCAAGAAACTGGAAGGGATCGTTATTGTCCTTAAGAGTGTGGAAGATGCCCAGAAGGCCGTGCGCCTGATTCTCCGCAAGACCGATATTGCCAAAACCAAAGAATACGAAGGCCTGAAGGATATCGCCATTACCCAAGTCGTCGAACATCCCACCAGCGCTGTGGAGTATACCATCTATTATGAGATTGAATTCATCATTGCCGGTGAGCGTCATACGGATATGGAGATTGCCCTGATTAAGGAGCTCCAAGCCATGTTTGCCAAACTTTAAGAATAGGGTTCAAGGGACCAAGGGTTCTAGGGTCCGAGAGAAAAAAATTGCCCATCATTTTTTGTTTTCCCCCCCGAACCCTTGAACCCTAGGCCCCTCGGACCCTTTTGAGTTTTCCTTGGCCCCTTCTCTTAACGCCTCCTGATATTCCTTCCACAGAAATTCTTTCGGGATCCCATGATCGATGAAGTCCCAGGGGAGAACCTCCTCCCGGGT
>JAZDGZ010000676.1:0-5398 GCA_043806375.1 Pseudomonadota bacterium
TGCGATGCTCGCCACGGATATGGCCATGGCGTTCCTCAATCCGAATTTGATATGGCTCCCCGTTGACGGATCTTTCGGCTTCGGGAAGGTTATCCGCGTAATGATCTCGTCGTCTTCCAGCACTGTCTGCCTCGGTCCCAGGAAGAATTGGTCCAGAGGAATCTCCCTCCCCCTTCCCCCTGGACGCGCACTATGAACGGTCGCCTCAAGGGCGAGCAACGGGGGCGCCGTATCCGCCGCGGGAGAGGCGTCTGCCAGATTTCCTCCCAGGGTGGCCCGATTACGCGTCAGGGGATTTCCCAGTTGACGCGCAGCCGAGGCAAGAATCGGACTTTTTCTCTTAATGATATCCGATGACGCCACCGTTGAGATTAAGGTCATTGCCCCGACGGATATACGCCCGTTTTCTTCCCCTATCCGGGAGAGTTCCTCCAGGCCGATCACATCGATCAGGAGTTCGGGCGAAAGCGCTCCGCCCCTCATGTTGGGAATCAGGTTCGTCCCTCCGGCTATGACCATGGCACGACCCTTGAACTCTTCCTTGATGGCCAAAAGTTCCTTCAGGTCCTGCGGTCTTACATATTTGATATTTCCCATGCCATACCTCGGATTATAGATTATCCATACCACCCCTGATTGATAGCAAACGTATCATAGAGGGTTTTCAGGGTCAGCAATCGGTTTTTGACTTTTCGGTGCAGCTCTTTATGGCCCTCACGATACCGTCGTAACCGGTGCATCGACAGATATTGCCCTTGATGTGGGTTCGCACCTCCTGTTCCGTAGGCGAGGGGTTCTTATTCAAAAGGTCTCTCCCCACAAGGATCATACCGGGGGTGCAGAAACCGCATTGTACGGCGTTGCTGTCCAGGAAGGAGGTCTGTAGTGGATCGAGAGTGCCGTCAGGCCGAGCCAACCCTTCTATGGTGGTAATTTTCGCTCCATCCAATGCGACGGCCAGGGTAAGACACCCCAAAACGGGTTCGTCGTTTGCGACCACGGTGCAGGCTCCGCATTGACCGGTGCCGCAGGCGTATTTCGTTCCGGTCAATCCCAATCGTTCCCTGACCACCGTGAGCAGAAGCTCGTTGGGTTCCACTTGGAGTTCCTGTGGTTCTCCGTTTACGGTCACATGTATGGTGTGTTTTTTCATTTTTTTTCTCCTATGGCCCGCCCCCATGCCTTCCGGAACACATCCTTGAACATCACGGCAGCCAGATCCCGTCTGTATTCCGCGCTGATCCGTCCACCGGCCGGGGGATTGATCTCTTCTGCGACCTGGCGGGCGGTCTTTTCAAGCAAGGACTCGACAATGCTCCTGCCGGTCAGCACTTTTTCAGCCTCGGGCAACCTCATGGGCACAGGTCCCGCAGCGCCTACAGCTATACTGCAGGAAGTGCAGACATCCCCGCTCCGCTCCACTGCCACGGCGCAACTGATCTTTGAGATATCAGCGCCCACCCGCGTCTTCTTCTCAAAGGCACTGGCCTTCTTGGCCGGGAAGGCGTCAAACCGGATCTCCGTCATGATCTCGTTGGGGGCAAGCACGGTCTCATTAAAGCCTTTAAAAAAATCCTTTAGATCGACAAATCTTTCTGCACCCTTGCTCACCAGTTTAACCCGGCCCTCAAAGACCAGCAACGGAGGGGCCGTATCGGCCTTGGGTGAGCCGTTGCTTAAGTTCCCTCCGATTGTGCCCATGTTTAGGACCTGCGTCTTGCCGATTCCGTAGATGGCCTCAAACAGGGCAGCATGCCTTATGCTGGGGCGAAAAAATTCCATGACGGTCCTAAATTTGTTGGCGGCGCCAATCCTCACCACATCTCCCTTTTCCATGTGGTACATTTCCTTGATTTTCCTGATGTCAATGACATGGGAAGGGGTCCTCTTTTGCTGTTTCA
Organism: Pseudomonadota bacterium; assembly: GCA_043806375.1. GTDB lineage: Bacteria > Desulfobacterota > DSM-4660 > Desulfatiglandales > HGW-15 > JAZDGZ01. The sequence continues at coordinate 1,902 of JAZDGZ010000676.1, forward strand.
TTTGGGAGACCAGATCCGTCCCTCCGGCAAGGATCTTTGCTTCGGGGCCGTATTGATTCAGCAATTGCAACGCCTCATCAAGGGTCTCCGGGGCGAGGTATTCAAATTCATGCGTGATGATTCTGGTATTCAAGGTCATACGGTTATTTCTCCCTTGCGGCTTTCTCTTTGAGGGCCTTCAGAACCTTTTCAGGGGTGATGGGCGCATCGGCAAAGCGAATTCCGATGGCATTGTAGATGGCGTTTGCCACAGTACCGGCAGTACAGTTGTTGGCCGCCTCTCCCACCCCCTTGGCGCCGAAGGGCCCTGAAGGCTCATAGGTGCTTGCGAAAAAGGTCTGGACATCACTGAGGGGGGGCATGTCCACGGACGTGTAAACCTTGTAATCCACAAAGGTACCCCCGCAGGTCAGTTCGCCTGTCCGGGAGTTGTACTCGGTGTCTTCCAGAAGCGCCAGACCGATACCCCGGCAAAGCCCCCCTTCCAGCTGACCGGCTGCAAGATCGGGGTTGATGGGTGTGCCGCAATCCACTGCGGCCACAGCCCTGGTCGGCCGCACCTCGCCTGTATAGGTATCGACTTCCACCTCAATAAAATTTGTCACAAAGCAGGGGGGGCAATTAACCTGACGATGGCTTTCCACCGCAATCGCCGTGCCCCAGCTCTTGTGCTGGGCCGTCTTAGCTACTTCTCCCACGGTGATGGATTTATCCTTGGCGCCGGGAAGATAAATAATCCCCTGACCCAATTCCTTATCCTGCCGGATCTGAAGCGCGTCGGGATTAACCTCGATCAGACGAGAGGCGAATTTCAACAGGATTTTTTTGGCAGACTCAGCCGCCTTCTTTATGGCTGACCCGCCGCAGTACACCCCCCGGGTGGCATGGGTGCAGACATCGTATCCGGTGGAGAGGGTGCAGGAGGGAGAGATCCCAACCTTATCCAGGGGAACCCCCATGACCTCGGCAACGATCTTAGCCCCGGCATCAAGGGTTCCTCCTCCGTGGCACATAAGACCTGTCAGGAAATCAACAGACCCGTCTTCGTTGACCTTGACCATGGCTGTAGAATAGTCCACCACTTCCCCGGGCATGGGCGCGCCGGTCCCGGAGGTATGAAAACTCCGACCCACTCCGATGCCCCTGCGGAACCTCCCTGTCTTCTCTTCAGGCCTGCCCCGATTCTCCCATCCGATCTTTTCCCTGCCCTTGAGCAGCATCTCTTCCACGCCGCAGCTCCGAATGATGGATCGGACCGTAGGACCCTGGCCCCAGAACGTCTCGCCGAGCCCCACATAATTTTTCAGCCGAAGCTCAATCGGATCCATCCCCAGTTTCTCGGCTATAATATCCATTATGGATTCGACTGCAAAGGAGACTTGCGGGTTGCCATAGCCCTGCATAGCACAGGCAGGCGCCTTGTTGGTATATACGGTCGTACCCTCAAAATTCATGTGGGGCATGCGATACAGGGAAACAAACCATCCGGACATGCAACCCAGCAGCGGATAGGCCTGGATGTTGTGCCCTCCGATATCTACCACGGTTTTCATCTCTCCGGCCGTTATGGTCCCGTCCTTTTTAACCCCGTATTTGACCTTGATATAGGAAGGATATTTACAGTGATCATACATATCCTCCTCACGGGTGAGGGACAATTTCACCGGCTTGCGGCTTTTCAGGGCAAGGGCGACACAGATAGCTATGGGCGTATTCATCTGGATGCTGGAGCCAAAGGCCCCGCCGATGGGAACCCGGTGGACGTTGACCTTGCTCAAAGGGATATCAAAGATGCGCCCCAGGAGCTGGCGGGTATTGTGGATGGACTGGGTCGTGGGCCAGACCGTAATGCCGCCATCCGCTTCCGGACGGCAGACTACCGATTTGGTCTCCATCTGGGCGTGGTAGACCCGGCCGGTTCTGAACTCCTCTTCCACGATGAGATCCGCCTCCCGGAACCCCTTCTCCACATCGCCCTCCGAGACCTGTCTGCGGCAGGCGATATTATTTTCGACGGGGAGCACCACCTCACCGAGCATGACATCTTTGTAGAGTTGAGGTGCACCCGCTTTCATGGCCTCAAAGGCGTCAAAAATGGGCGGCAGTTGCTCATACTCCACCTTCATTGCCCGCACGGCCTTCTCAGCCAGCGCTTCCGTCTTGGCTGCCGCCGCTGCAAAGCCTTCTCCTACGTGCCTGACCCTATCGGGAAGGACTGTCCGATCCCGATAGGTCTTGGATGGTATGCTCACCTGCCGCTCGTTGTACCGTTGCTGGGGGACTTCCGCGGGGACAATGCAAACGGCTCCCATCTTTTCAGCTTCGGTTGTATCGATTGAGATGATTTTTGCGTGGGGATAGGGGCTTCTGAGCGCTCTGGCATAGAGCATATGGGGAAGCGACACATCGGATGAATAAATCTCCATTCCCGTGACCCTGTTGATGCCTTCTTTTCGTTGAGCAACCTTGCCGATCACATCAAATTTATTTTCTTCCATAGGTACCTCTTTTCACGATTTGACCTCTACCAGACGGGCGGAGTAAAGACGAAAAGGACCTCAGCGGTTTCCTTCCCGTTGTTCGCCCAGCTATGTGGAAAATCCCCGTCAAAATAGAGGGTATCCCCTTCTTTTGCATGGAATTCCTTCCCGTTGATCTTAAAATCGATCTCCCCTTCCAGGATGAGGACAAACTCCTCGCTCCCGACAGGATGCCGCATTTTTTCTGCATTATCCGAGGTGCCGCCCGGTTCAATCACGGTGATCAAGGGTTCCATCTTTTTTATGGAGACCCGTGAAATGAGAATTTGGCTCTTTACGCGACCATCCGGATAGTGAACGGTCTTCCGATCCCTTTTTGTCAGATGCCAATCCTCCTCCGAGGTCTTGGTTAGAGAATTGAACATTTCCAGGACCGTCATGTCGAGGGCAAAGGCAAGCTTGCCCACCATGGAAAGAGAGGGGACGGCCAAGCCTTTTTCGACCTGGGAGATATAGGAATGGGTACAGCCGGCCTTTTCAGCCAACTGCCTCAGGGTCAGCCCCCTCTTCTTTCGATATTCTTTGATTCTTTTTTGAATTTCCTTTTCCATATCGCCAACTTACACATATTACCCTTAGTTTACCTATACTGAACACTAGGGCAGTTCCCGAACCCTGTCAATAAGAAAACCAGGGAATGCCATGAAAGATGTGTTGCCACTCCTTGCTTTTCGAAGATCCCATTTCCGGGACCGAGGGGGTCGAAGAGCAAGACAGGGGCGACGGTCTCTTGCCCTCGTCTGCGGTGAAAAAGTTTTGACTTGAGGTCTTTCTTTTAGACTCAACATGTTTTCGCATTCAGATCCATTCACCTTCCGGCGGACTGCCGGAACAGGCTGGCACCAAAATAAAAGGAGGTAAGGAAATGAGGAAATGTGGTTTCAAATGGGGTGTTCTTTCATTGTTTCTCTGTATGTCACTGGTTTTTTCATTTTCAGCCGTTCCCGCGTATGCCAA
>JAZDGZ010000677.1:0-4371 GCA_043806375.1 Pseudomonadota bacterium
TCTCCGCTCTGTGCGCCTTGCGCCCTGTCCCTTCACTCCCTGTGAGCTTCCACCCTTTTCATCCTGGCAACCAGGGTTCGTAACGCCTCGACGCTCGTTTCTACAGCAGATCAACCTTGCGGCTCCTTCTGAGGAGTTCGATAATCCTTCGAACCTCCTGGGATCTGTCAAGATCTGCAACCAGCAAGGCCTCAGGGGTGTCAACGATCAGGCAGTTCTCAAGCCCTAAACAGGCGACCATCCGTCCCCCTTTGCTGGAAACAAAGCTCTTCCTGCAATCGACAAGAATGCATTCCCCCTCCGAGACGTTTTGCTCCTTGTCATATTCCCCCTCCTTCATCTCATAGAGAGAGGCCCAGGAACCAACGTCACTCCATCCACATTCGCAGGGGATCACAAAACCGGGATCCACGGTTCTTTCCATAATACCGTTGTCAAAGGAGACGGACTCCAGCTTCTCATAGACATCTTCGATCTCATTCTCCCAGTAGTCCGTTCCCACGGCCTTCTCCAGGCGATCCAGCGCCCTGTAGAGACCGGGAAGATGCCGCTCGATTTGCCCCAAGACGGTCTCAGGCGTTGCCACAAAGATACCCGCGTTCCAAAAATAATTTCCCCTGGCGAGGTACTGCTTTGCCTTCTCCAGGCTGGGTTTCTCCACAAAGGCCGAAACCCGGTAGCCGGGCTGTTTCCAGAAATCGGGGCGATCTTCTGACCATTTGATATAGCCGTAACCGGTTTCGGGTCTCGTGGGTACAATGCCGATGGTGACCAACGCCCCCGTTTCAGCGATATCCACCGCCTGTCGAAGGCTCTCTACGAAGGCCTGGGGGTCGCCGATGTAATGATCGGCCGGAAGGAAGGCCATTGGGGCCTTGCAGCCCAGATAGCGGGCGTAAATTGCCCCCAGCCCCATGCAGGGGGCCGTATTTCTCCCCATGGGCTCCGCCACGATGTGCACTTTCCGGCCCCTGAAAAGCTCTCTGGCCTCGTGATGGTGCGCACGGCCGACGACCAGGATCATCTCCTCGTCACCGGCCAACGGCCTCAGCCGCTCGCACGTCTCCACCACCAGGGGACCCTTTCCCAGAATATCCAAAAATTGCTTCGGTCTGCTCCTACGACTCACAGGCCAGAAGCGGGTACCAGAACCACCAGCCATAATTACCGCAAACATAGATAACTCCGAATAGGTTCTCGATGGGCTATCGATGAAGCCCTGTTTATTGTGAATCCACCGCAGGCGAAGCCGCCCATTTTCCGGGGTAAAGGATTTCTCAGGTCCTGTAATCTGCGTTGATCGACACATAATCATGGGTCAGATCGCAGGTCATCATCCTATCGTCATATTCGCCCTGGCCTAGTTCAACGGTGACGGTGAATTCCTTGTTCAACATCTTGCCGGCCGCTTCCTTCTCGTAACCCTCGCCCCTACCCATACCATTTTCAACAATCTTCACCTCATCGACCCATATGCGGATATCTTCCTCCCGCATGCTGATCCCTGAGCGCCCCAAGGCCGCCATGATTCTGCCCCAGTTTGGATCCTGACCATAGAAGGCGGTCTTGACCAGCGAAGAATTCGCTACCGTTCTGGCGGCCGTTAGGGCGTCGTCCGCGGAAGCCGCCCCTCGTATCTCAATACGGATCACCTTGGTAGCCCCCTCACCGTCCCTGACGATCATGGTGGCCAGCTCGCCCATAACCCGTGCCAGTCCCTCCTTGAATCCCTTATAGTCTTCCCGACTCAACACCCCGTTACCGGCCAGACCATTGGCCAAAACCAGGACCATATCATTCGTGCTGGTATCGCCGTCGACGCTGATTCGGTTAAAAGAAGTTTCGACGGCAGAGGAGACGGCCTCCCCCAGTTGAGAAGGGTCGATACGTATGTCGCTCAGGATGAAGGAAAGCATGGTCGCCATCTGAGGCATGATCATCCCCGCTCCCTTGGCCATCCCCAGAATCCGAAAAGGCCTGCCCTCGACCACCCCGTCAAACTGGGATATCTTGGGAAAGGAGTCGGTCGTCATGATGGCCTGCACAACGGAGGGTATCCCCTCGGGAGAAAGACCTTTGACGAGGTCGGGCATGGCACGGGCAATCAGGTCCACCCTCAAGGGGGCGCCGATAACGCCCGTGGAGGCCACGAGGACCTCCTCGCTCTTCGCCCCCAGTTCCTTGGCCACGAGATCCGCCGTTACCTTCGCATTCTCAAGGCCTTCTCTCCCCGTACAGGCGTTGGCATTCCCCGAATTGGCCAGGATGGCCCTCACCCTTCCGTGCCGGATATTTTCCTGAGTTAGAATCACGGGGGCCGCTTTGACCTTGTTCATGGTGAAGACGCCTGCTGCGGCCGCTTCCTTTTCAGAAAAAATCAGGGCCAGATCCAGGCCCCCTTTTTTTTTAATTCCCGCCGCCACCGCAGCGGCCTTAAATCCTTGCACAGTGTACTTACTTGAATCCATCGCGTTCCACCCGCTCTCTAGTACTTAGTAGCATAAATAACACTGTCATTTCGAAGGAACGGAGTGACTGAGAAATCTTTGATAGCACAAAAGAAGATTTCTCCCTTCGGTCGAAATGACAAAACGCGAACTTCCCCAACTAAGTACCAGCACGCTGCTATTCGTTTCTTCCGCAGCACTTCTTGTACTTTTTACCGCTGCCGCAGGGGCAGGGCTCATTTCTTCCGACTTTTTTCCCTTCCCTCTTCACGGTTTCCGGCCTTTCCGCCGAATCCCCGTGACTGTATTGCATGGACCGCCCCTTGCTCCTGGCCGGCTCATCTGCGGGCCTTTGTTTCAGCAACTGGATACGGGAGAGGGTCATCAATGTTTCCTCCCTGATGCGATCCATCAGCCCTTCGAATAGAGCGAACCCCTCCTTCTTATATTCCCGGAGCGGGTCCAGTTGACCGTATCCCCTGAGCCCTATGCCCTCTTTCATGCTCTCCACATTCTGAAGATGGAGTACCCATTGATGGTCTATGATCTGAAGGATGATATACTTCTCAAGGGATTCCAGATCCTCTCTCCCAAACTCTTCCTCCCTCTTTTCATAGGCCTTGCGCGCCTGTTCTCTGATCATGTCGGCCAGGGCTTCCACCTTGAGGGCATGAAAGGCATCCTCACCCAGATCCTCTTGCCCTATCCTGGCTCGAAAGCCGAAAAGCCTTGCCAGGCTCTCTCTTAAACCCTGGATATCCCAGTCTTCTGGAAATGCGCTGGGGTCGACATGGTCTTCGATGAGGGAATCCACCTTTTCATTCATCATATTCCGGATAAGCTCCGGACCCTCACCGGAAAGGATATCCTTTCTCAGGGAATAGATGATTTCCCTCTGTGTATTCATCACATCATCATATTCGAGGAGATGTTTTCTCATATCGAAGTTACGGGCTTCCACCTTTTTTTGGGCATTCTCGATGGCCCTCGAGATAAGGTTGTGCTCGATGGGTTGCCCCTCCTCCATCCCCAATCGGCCCATGACGGATGCGATCCTGTCGGAGCCGAAAATCCTGAGAAGATCGTCCTCAAGGGAAAGATAAAAACGCGAGCTTCCTGGGTCTCCCTGGCGGCCTGACCTTCCCCTGAGCTGGTTATCGATCCGACGGCTCTCATGTCTCTCCGTTCCGAGAATGTGCAGCCCCCCTGCCTCGACCACCCCCTCTCCCAGGACGATATCGGTACCCCTGCCCGCCATATTGGTGGAAATGGTCACCGTCTTTGCCTGACCCGCCTTGGCAACGATCTCCGCCTCTTTCTCGTGATGCTTCGCATTCAGGACGGAATGGGGGATCCCTGCCCGCATCAACATCTTGCTGAGCATCTCCGATTTCTCGATGGTAATCGTCCCCACAAGGACGGGCTGTCCCCTTTCATAGAGCTCCTTGATCTCGTCTGCCGCGGCTATGAACTTTTCCCTTTCCGTCTTATATATAACGTCAGCGTTATCCAAACGAATCATCTGTTGGTTTGTTGGAACGACCGTGACATCCAGTTTATAGGTGCTGTTGAACTCGGCAGCCTCCGTGTCCGCAGTTCCCGTCATCCCCGCGAGTTTCTCGTACATGCGGAAATAATTTTGGAACGTGATCGTCGCCAAGGTCTGGTTCTCCTCTGCGACCCTGACACCCTCCTTCGCCTCAACGGCCTGATGCAGGCCATCGCTCCATCGCCTGCCCGGCATCATCCGTCCGGTGAACTCGTCAACGATCACGACCTGGTCGTCCTTGATCACATAATGGACGTCCTTTTCAAAAAGCCAGTAGGCCTTGATGAGCTGCTGTGTCGCGTGCAGGATATCCGAGGCCTGCACGTAGCGCTCTTCAAGAGCCCCGAGGCGCTCCGATTTTTCTGTTTCACTCAG
>JAZDGZ010000678.1:0-3210 GCA_043806375.1 Pseudomonadota bacterium
CCCTTGTTTTTGAAAATCGTGAAGATTCGTGTTCGTTTTTTCTTGACACCTTGTGATGATTGGAAATAGATTGTGCCTTTGAAAAAAACTAACGGCTGCCTGCCAGGCTTAATCATTGTAAAATCAGGGGCAAGGAAGAAGCGCTGCCGACAGAAAGGGATGGACTGTTCTGTCGGAGACCTGGCAGCAGCTTGATTATTGTATCCGGGGTTTTTTGCCCCCACTCGCCCGAGGGCATTCTCGGATTCACGAGATAGCCTTGTCAAGGAGGCATAACGCGTTATCATCCGCTCAAACCCTTTGAACGATGCCTAGGGGGCGACGGGTTAGGACCGGAGCAGAGGCGAGACGCGGCCCTTGAAGGTGGGGCGTGCAGGTCGTAAGGGATTGTTATGATTTTCATATATTGAACTGGAAGCTGTATCTCCTGAATGAGTAAGGAAGAGCATAAGAAAAACACCATGAAAATGCCAGCCCTGAGAGGAGACCTCGGCAAAGCCGTGGGATTGATGTCCCGTCTATTGCCCGGAGATGCCCTCGGGCGCATGGACCTTGTTGAAAAGCCTGCTACAAGGATGTATCCCTGTGGCGTTGATGTGGGGAAGAAGACCTAGCAAAGACCGCCTTCTCTAAAAAGTATGGGAAGGCGGTCTTTTTGTGAAAACATTCAGTCCGTTATTCTCCTTAAAGAGAAATCTTTCAGTGAAAGGAGGTACAAGGGAGGCGATTCATTAAGTCTTAAGAATTCGAACACAATTAACTTGTTAATCTAGGAGGTGTATTAATGCCAAGTTATGTGATTACGGAAAAATGCGACGGTTGTAAGGGGCAGGACAGGACAGCATGCCTGTACATTTGCCCTAACGACCTCATGGCGCTGGACAAGGATGGTTCAGTCACCGGGAAGGAGATGAAGGCCTACAACCGTGATCCTCAGATGTGCTGGGAGTGCATGTGCTGTGTAAAGCTTTGCCCTGTGCAGGCCATGGACGTTCGCGGGTATGCCGATTTTATCCCCATGGGAGCCAGCGCAACGCCCCTGCGGGGATCTGAAGACATCATGTGGACGGTGAAATTCCGTGATGGTTCCATTAAGCGGTTCAAGTTCCCCACAAGGACGACTCCTGAGGGGTCGGCCGACCCCTTTGGCGGTTTTGCGACTCATGATGACTTGAACAGCCAGGCCCTGGCAACCGAGCCGGCATCCCTCGGGCTTGATGCCGTTCCCACGCCAAAGTAAATAGAAGGAGGTAATAAGATATGGCAAATTTTGAAACTGTAGAGGTGAAAACCGACCTTCTCATTCTTGGCGGTGGGTTTTCAGCATGTGGCGCTGCCACGGAGGCCTGTTACTGGGCAAAGAAAAAAGGCCTTAAGGTGACCTTGGTGGACAAAGCGGCTATGGATAGAAGTGGCGCTGTGGCCATGGGTCTCTCGGCCATCAACCAGTATGTGGGCGTCAAAGACGGCGAAAACACCCTCGAAGACTACGTCCGTTATGTCCGTCAGGACCTTATGGGCGTCTCCAGAGAAGATCTGGTTTACAATATTGCCCGTCATGTGGATTCCACGGTCCATCTTTTTGAGAAATGGGGCCTTAACATTTGGAAAGACGAAGCGGGGAAATATGTTCATGAGGGCCGCTGGCAGCTCATGATCCATGGTGAATCCTACAAGATCATCATCGCAGAAGCGGCCAAGAATGCCATTGCCGATGCAGGCGGCGAGATCTTTGAGAGGATATTCATTGTCGATCCTCTCATGGACGGAAACCGATGCGTGGGTGCCGTAGGCTTCAGCACCCGTGAGAATCAGTTCTACGTGTTCAAGGCAAAGGCCGTTATCGCCGGCATGGGCGGCGCCGTGCACGTGTTCCGTCCCCGTTCCGTGGGCGAGGGTTTCGGCCGCTCCTGGTATCCGCCCTTTAACTCCGGATCCAGCGCCTACTTTACCATCAAGGCGGGCGCCGAGATGACCTGCCAGGAAGTCCGTTTCGTCCCCGTCCGATTCAAGGATGCCTACGGACCCGTAGGGGCCTGGTTTCTCCTTTTCAAATCCCGCGCTATCAGTGCTGTGGCCGGTGATTATATGGTGGAGCATGTTGATGAACTGCAAAACTGGGCGCCTTATGGATTGGCCAAGCCGATCCCGGCCAACCTGAGGAACTACCTGGGTATGATGGATATCGATGCGGGCAAAGGCCCCCTCTATATGGAGACGGATGAGGCCATCCAGAAGATCGCCAGCCAGTACAAGGATGATCCCAAGGCCTTCAAAAAGAAGATGAAAGAACTGGAGACCGAGGCCTGGGAGGACTTCCTTGATATGACCATTTCGCAGGCGATCCTCTGGGCAGCACAGAACGTCAAACCCGAGGAGAAGCACTCTGAGATTGCCCCCTGTGAGCCCTATTTTATCGGTTCGCATTCCGGCGCCTCCGGCGCCTGGGTGAGCGGCCCCGAAGACCTCGACACCCCCTATAAATGGGGGTATGCCAATATGACCACTGCTGAGGGACTCTTTGCGGTCGGGGATGGTTCCGGTGCCTCCAGCCACAAGTTCTCTTCCGGTTCCCATGCGGAGGGGAGGATTGCAGGGAAACAGGCGATCAAGTACATCGTCGAAAAAGGTCAGGAGCCCAAGGTAGATATGGCCGAGGTGGAGAAACTGAAGGAGCGGATTCTGCGACCCTTGGATCTCTGGGAAAAGCACAAGGATGAGACCACGGATCCGGAAATCAATGTGAATTACATTGTGCCCAGACAGTTCCTGCATCGCCTCCAGAAACTCATGGACGAGTATGCCGGCGGTGTGGTCTCTGCGTTCAAGACGAGCAAGGCCCTCCTTGAGAGAGGTCTGGAGTTGATGGTTTACCTGAAAGAGGATGCAGAGAAAATGGCTGCCCGTGACCTCCATGAACTCATGAGGGCCTGGGAGAATAACCAGAGGGTGTGGCAGGCGGAAGCCCACATCCGCAGCATTCTCTTCAGGGAGGAGACCAGGTGGCCCGGATATTACTTCCGCGCTGATACCCCGAAGATGGATGATAAGAACTGGCTTTGCTTTGTTAACTGCCAGTGGGATCGCGGTACCGATGAGTGGAAGATGATGAAAAAAGACATCTGGAACATTCCGGGTGTTTAGTCCGTAACCTTTAGCAAAAACATGCCCCGGCTGCACCACGTGCTGCGGCTGGGGCATTTTTTTGAT
>JAZDGZ010000679.1:0-3746 GCA_043806375.1 Pseudomonadota bacterium
TTCATCGACCTTCGCCTCAACGCCGAGCACTACAAGGCCTTCATCATTTCTCGCTAATGCTAAAACGTCGGTGCAAGATGGTCGCGTTCCTCCCAGAAGCTCCACCTCCCATTCTGGAATCGCCGCCAGTAGCTTCAGACCAGCCAGATCACGCTGACCTGAGGCGTCAAGAGTCTGTTTGACTTCCAGTGGTAGGTCGCCACCAGAATCCTCCCAACAAGCCGCAGTAGTCATGGCCGAATAGGACTTCTTCCAATGAAGGCTCGGCTTTGCCAGAAAGCGCTGCCAATCAGATGGTGCTTGGCTTGGTACGAAGATGCGCTTCATAGTTCCTCCTCGCGGGGTCTAACGGTGAATTGAGCCAGCGGCCTCGGCCTATTTCCTGCCGCTGCAAATTTCCGGTTGGCTCAAATGACTTGTTGGCAAGGTTCTTTCTCAAACGGGTTTATCGAAAAAGTGTCTTACTGGTTATCAGCCTTGAACCGAGATTTTGTGCATACCCCCAAGCATAGTCTCTGGTTTTCAGCTTATGCCAGCTTCTTACTGTCTGGCAAGCCCTGTGATACCTTCAGTGATCTTTTGCCATGCTGGTGTTATTTTGCGAAACAGCACTGTCAATACTAAATATTTAAGATGCGATATTCATATAAAGGGCTTGCGGTAAATGGGACCGCAAATTGGGGGGCGCTGCCCCCCAAACCCCCTGGGATTTATCGCTTTATAGACCAAAGTAGGTAAATATTCGGTTAACCCGTCCTTTCCATATGCATATGATCGAACAGCATTTCTCATGATGTGAATTTGCTACGGTCTTTTTTTGCCCTCCCTTTATTTTGTACGGGACACTTGAAAAAATTTCTGCTATAAGGGGGCATGCTTGTCAACTTTGAACAGGAACAAAGGCATCACCGGCAAGGAGCGGCAGAAGATGTTTCTCTCCTGGAGACAGTCTTTACCGCAGATGGTGATTTCCTCTTTGTGCCTACCGAGCCACTACCGCGTCATTCGTGTTGCTCTTGCCCTGTTGCCGCTGAGCTTGCCGTGCTTAGGTCAGAAAAAGCTTATTGGCAGGCAATGCATCAAAAGGCCACTCAAAGGGCCACTGCACGAGAAGCCAACCTGAAACAACAAGTAGAGGAGCTCAAGGCGAAGCTGCGTCTTCGTGAACGGCAACTCTTTGGGCGAAAATCTGAAAAAGGCGGTGCAAACCGAGAAACCCAATCACCCGATCCAAAGGCCCCTAAAAAACCCCGGGGTCAACAACCGGGAAGCCAAGGTCATGGCAGGAGGGATTACTCTCACCTGCCTGCTGAAGCAGAGTTGATCGATATCCCCGAAGACAAACGCGTTTGTCCTTGTTGCGGTCTACCATTCGAAGAATTCCCTAAGACAGAAGACTCGGAAATCCTCGAAATCGATGTAAAGGCACATCGTCGTGTCATCAAACGTAAATGCTACAAGCCCACATGCACCTGCAACTGCAACCCCGGCATAATCACCGCGCCGGCCCCGGCAAAGGTCATTGCCAAAGCAATCTATGGCATCTCGATATGGAGCACCCTGTTGCTGGACAAGTTTTTGTTCCTGCGGCCTACCCATCGACTATTGGCTGAGCTAAAAACCCATGAGCTGGATCTTGCCCAGGGAACCGTAACCGATGGTCTTAAAGCCTTAGCGCCTCTGTTTGTTCCCATCTACGAAGCCATCATTGAAAAGAACCGCTCGGAAGATCGATGGCATGCCGATGAGACCCGTTGGCTCGTCTTTTGCGCAGCCGAAGGAAAAGTCGGCTACAAATGGTACATGTGGACCTATCTTTCGAAATCCACTGTCGTCTACGTTTTGGATCCATCCCGCTCCTCCAGGGTTCCTCGCGCTCATTTCGAAGGGGTCACAGAAGGCATCCTGGTCGTAGATCGCTACAGCGCTTACAAAGCTATGGCTAAGGGCACGAAAATCATTCTGGCCTTTTGTTGGGCCCATGTACGACGCGACTTCCTTGGCGTTGCCAAGGATTGGCCAAAGCTTGAAACCTGGGCCATGGACTGGGTCAGCGATATCGCAACGCTCTATCACCTCAACCACCAGCGGCTTGCGGTTCTTGACGATCCCACCGCCTTTACTCAAAGAGACGGTGAGCTGAGACAGGCCATCAATGCCATGGACCAAAAACGCGATACCCAACTCCAAGAAAAAGGTCTGGACTCACCCAAGAAAAAAGTTTTAAAAAGTCTCAAAAAACACTGGCAAGGACTGACGGTCTTTGTCGATCATCCCGAGGTCCCCATGGACAACAACAAGGCCGAGCGCAGTGAGCGCACACCTGTGATCGGCCGCAATAACTTTTACGGCTCTTTCTCGCTGTGGTCGGGCACACTGGCTGCGATGCTGTTCAGCATATTCAAAACCCTCGAGCTGTGGAAGCTAAACCCCAGATTATGGCTGACTGCCTATCTTGAAGCCTGTGCCGAAAATCAGGGAAAAGCCCCTGACGACATCCAGGGCTTTCTTCCCTGGAACATGTCGGCTGAGCAACTCAAAGCCTTCGGCAAAAAGCCAGATAGCATCGACTCCTCATGAACAAGACAGCCCACCGCTACTGCGGCAGAGACTTCACGGCTGAAGAGCTTGAGACCGTTGGCCATATCATAGCCGACCACCCAAAGCACAATCGTGCCCATATCTCCCGGCTTGTTTGTCAGGCTCTCGGCTGGTACAAGCCTGACGGCAGCCTCAAAGACATGAGCTGTCGAGTGGCACTGCTGCGCATGCAGGAAGACGGACTCCTGACACTACCAAAACCGCAGCATGATCAGAAAATACGCCGACCCCGCATCCCATTGACCGACGCTACTGCCCCCAAGCCATGCATAGATGCTCCGGTACAGGCCCTTTGTGATCTACACCTCGACCTTGTTGCCGATTCCAAAGACTCCAACCTCTGGAGAGAATACATCCACCGGTATCACTATCTGGGCTACACCCCTTTGCCCGGCGCTCAACTTCGATATACGGCTCGTGCTAATGGAGACGTAGTTGCCTTATTAGGCTTCGGTGCGGCTGCCTGGACCACGGCTGCTCGAGACAGCTTCATCGGGTGGACCCATGAACAACGGCAAAAAAACCTTCACCTGGTCGTCAACAATGCCCGCTTCCTTGTGCTTCCCTGGATAAAGTCCAAAAACCTTGCTTCGAAACTGCTTTCCATGGCTGCAAAACGCCTCGGCGATGATTGGCAGACACACTATGGCTACCGTCCAGTTCTAATAGAAACATTTGTTGAAACCGGCAGCTTCCGTGGCACCTGCTATAAGAGTGCCAACTGGATTTGCGTCGGCCAGACAAAAGGCCGGGGCAAACTACTAAATTCCCCTATCCTTCCTAAAAAGGACATCTGGCTTTATCCGCTTACGCCCGCTTTCAGAGACGCACTCTGCTGTTCTTAAGTAAGCATTCTGAGGACGGGTTAACCGAATATTTACGTTTATATTTTAGGATGTTTAATTATATCAGCCTCATGGTTACATTTTGGGCACTTCAACTTTGATTTTGTATGAACGATATTGCCAATAGAATATGGAGAATTCCACGGAAGCATATGAATCAATTTATTTTCGGAATCGTAACAAGTAGGACAATAAGGTTGCTCATCATCGGGTAGCCACAGGAGGTTAGCATGAAAAAAGGGTTTATTTTTTTTCTCATAAAATTGTATTTTTGAATAATTTCATCTACTTCTCTCTCCG
>JAZDGZ010000680.1:0-2229 GCA_043806375.1 Pseudomonadota bacterium
GTCCTTATCCTTGCAGCCCTCACCTGCGGTATCTTCTGGGGCGGTCTTTACTGGGCTACAGGCTCCCTCGTCCCTGTCCTGACATCCCATATGGTCTGGGATCCCCTCATCTTTGTCATCTGGCCCATACGCTGACCCAAGCAAATTCGTTCCGGGCATGCTCACGTCCCCAAGGTCTCAATAGAAGCACCGAATCAGGTAGGGGCGGGCTTTACGCCCGCCTGTTTTGGCGGGGATAAACCCCGCCCCTACACCGCCCGGCAACGCTTATGAGGCCAGCGGGGCGTCTAAAGAGGACTGGGCGAGTATCGCGCCTTTGGAAAAGACCTCCCCCGGGGGGCGCCACACCACAGTCCCCGATCAAGATTTGTGCATCAGCCCGTTGACTGATGACCCCCTGTGTGTTTAACTTTACCCTAAACTGATCGGTTCCGGGTTCAGAGTTCAGGGTTCAAAGGTTATAACCGATTGCCGCCACTCATTTTTTTCTTCAAGTCCGGGAATTGGCGATTAACCAATGACCGAGGTCTGTCCCATGACGGTTGAACGAGGATTGGGTTTAGGCGTAGAACCGCTCAACCTCGGTTTGCGTTAAGTGATGATTAAACCCTTCGAGGGCCCCCGTAGACATCAAAAAAACAACCGTTACCGGGAGAGGATTTTCAACACCATGAGCGAAAGTTTGGTCCTGATCGACAAAGCGAAGGCCGGAGAGAAGAAAAAGACCCTGATTCACCACCTCGAGACCTTGGACGGTCTGGTGGTGGCATTTTCGGGGGGTGTGGACAGCAGTTTCCTGCTGGCCGTGGCCCATCAGGTATTGGGTGAAAGGGTGTTGGCTGCCACGGCCCGTTCCGTGACCTACCCCTTGAAGGAACTCGAGGAGGCCAAGGAATTTGCCGGGGAGAGAGGGATCCCTCACCTCGTATTTCCATCGGATGAATGCTCTCTCCCCGAGTTCCTTTCCAATAGCCCTGAGAGGTGCTATCACTGCAAGAAATCCTTGTCCCGTGAACTGCGCAGGATAGGAGAAGAGAAGGGCATTCGACATATAGCCCATGCCGCCAATCTGGACGACCTTGCAGATTACCGTCCAGGCATGAGGGCCGCCGCGGAGATGGGGATCATCGCGCCCCTCGTGGACGCGAGGTTGACCAAGGAAGAGATACGGTTCTTGTCCAATGAGATGGGCCTTTCCTCCTGGGACAAGCCTGCCAAGGCATGCCTGGCCTCCAGGGTCCCTTACGGAGAACCGATTACAGAAGAAAAGCTTAAGATGGTGGGGGAGGCGGAGGCCCTCCTCGCAAAGGAGGGCTTTCGGCAGTTCCGCGTGAGGTACCACGGTCCGGTGGCCAGGATAGAGGTCGAGCGCTCGGAGATCAGGAGGATCACTGAAGAGCCCTTGCGTCGGCAGATCGTGGAGCACCTTAGAGGACTCGGGTTTCTTCACGTCGCCGTGGACCTGGAAGGGTATGTCTCGGGCAGCCTGAACCGGGCACTAAAGAAGTAGGCAGGATGCAGTAAACGGTAAGCAGTCAAGCCGAAAGCAAGAACCGAAAGCTAAACCCTGAGAAAATGCAACCACGAAAGCACGAAAAATGGAAAACATGAAAAAAGAACTCATAGTATTATTCTTCGTGCTTTCGTGATTCAATTCGTTTTTTTATTTACTTCAGATTTCCTCGTTAAGGAGATATTCATTTGACTCACAAGATTGTTCTTAAAGATGCTTACAAAGGCTACACCCTGGATCAGGACAAGACCCTCACCCCCCAGGAGACGGTCGAGCGTTTCAGGGCCAGGCTGAAGGAGATTGATCTCGATATCCTTGAGAGGACCCTGCGGATCGACAACGGCAGGCTGGATATCCCGATCTATTTCAGCATCTGCGGAAAGGATGCCGAGGAGATGATCGGCACCAAAAAGCAGATGGGCAAGGGTGGGACTCCCCACCAATCAGAGGCGAGTGCCGTCATGGAACTCGCGGAGAGGTTCAGTTTCTTCAGCTTTTCCAAGGACCCCGGCAATTTTTTGGTCGAAGAATACCGTCACCTCAAGGACCGGGCCTTGCCCTTTGAAATGATCGCCCAATCGGTCCATGACGATTCGGATGATCTGGACCTGGCAAAGGAGGTCTTTTCACGTCTGCCCCTTCAATGGACCAGGGGCTACAACCTGACGAACAAAGAAGAGGTCCTCGTCCCTTTCAACTGGTTCTACGCCATCAAT
>JAZDGZ010000681.1:0-8033 GCA_043806375.1 Pseudomonadota bacterium
AGTTTATACTTCCTCTCCAGCAGTTCATTGACCGTCGCATTAAGATGCTGCTTGAACAGGCCGAATCTTTTGAGAGCCGGTGATGGATCATGGATCGTTCTTGTCTTCATGTCATACCGCCTCAAATCACGGGGGAGCGTTGCTGCGTTTCTTGGGGCCGATCCGATCTTTTTCCCGTTCGATCATTTTGGCAAACCGGGTCATGCCTTCCTCGACCTGCTCCGGGGCAATCATGCTGAAGCTCGCCCGCATATAGTTCTTCAGACCTCCCGTCGTCGAGAAGCCGCTGCCGGGAATCAGCAGAATGCCCAGTTCCATGCCGTCCGTCTCCACCATTCTTTCGGCATCGAAGCCCGCGGGCATTTCAAACCAGATGAACATGCCTGCAAGGGGTATATTATACCGGATGTCCGCCGGCAGGTATTTGCGGGCGGCCGCCAGGACGGCATCGCGATTCCGCCGGTAGATGCCGCAGTTCTCGCGGATCAGGGCGCGAAATTCCTCATAGGGGTGGTTGGCAAAGAAACCGGCCAGGAGCGCCTGGTCCATGGCGCTGGTATGCAGATTCGATCCCTGCTTGTAGAGCTGGAAATAACCGACGATCTCGGCGGGCCCCGAGGCGTATCCCAGACGCAAACCCGGCGCGAAGATTTTGGAGAAACTGTCCAGGCGGACAACCCTCTCCTCGAGGTCCATGGATTGCAGGGTGGGCAGGGGGGCATTGTCTTCGAGCTGGACCAGTTGATAGGGATCATCCTCCAGAATCAGAAGATCATAGCGCGAGGCGATCTGCAACAGGTGCCTGCGGCGTTCCAGGGAGAGGGAGACGCCGGCCGGATTGTTGCCGTTGGGAACGTCATAGATGAATTTCGGCAGGCCCTCTCCCGCCGCTTTTTTCATCGCAAGTATCCTTTCCAGCTCCGCCGTGATCATTCCCTGCGCGTCCAGGGGAACGGGAATGAAACGTTCGGTGAATGCGCGAAAGGCCCCCAGCGCCCCCGGGTAAGCGGGTTCCGACATGATGACGCTGTCCTCCTGATCCAGGAAGAGATAGGCCATGGTATGAAGACCTTCCTGAGCGCCGTTGAGCACCTGAATCTGATCCCCTTTCAATTCCACACCGTCTTTGGCGGCATGCCACCGGATGATATGGGGTTTCAAATCGGCGCTGGCGTCGGTCGGACCGTACTGACAGGCCAGATCCATGGCCTTGTCCCTGATCGTGAATTGGCGGCCGCTTTTGAAAACCACATCCACGGACGTGAAGGCGAAGGTCTGTGCATTCGGGTAGCCGCCGCCCAGAGAGATCATGCCCGGTATCCGCATGATGGGGACAAGCTTGCGAATCGGTGACGGTTTCATCCCTCTCGTCCGCCTGGCCAGCAATCGCTGTATATTCATGAAATCCTCCTTGGCATCCTGTTGTATGGCGCCTGTCGCCGCGTCCGCAAGGATCAGGCCTTCAATGGTTCATGGACATCCGTTTTCATTTCGGGATTGTACAGATCCTTTTCCGGAATTGCATAACCCTCCACCGGTTTTCCGACGAGGATATCTTCCACGCCGCGAATCGGCCACCCCAGGAGCATGCTTCCAACTTCCCGAAAGGTTTCCGGGAAACGGCTGACGATAAATCGGTGTTCTTCCCGGCCTGCGATTCCGCCGCGAAGACCGTTCAGGCCGGTCAGAACCGTTCTCAACCCCCGGACCAGATCGCGATTGGGATCCACGATGGCGATGTTGCGGCCCAGAATCCCCTGGATGAGTTCAACGACAAATGGAAAATGGGTGCATCCGAGCATGAGGGTATCTATCCTCTGTTCCGTGAGAGGCTGCAAATAGGTCTCCACAACCAGCCTGGTTTCGTCGGAATCGATCTTTCCCAATTCGATCAGGGGCGGCAGCAGGGGACAGGGCCGGCCGAACACCTGAATGGCCGGGTCAAGGGCGGCGAAGATGTCGGCATGGGCATGGCTCTCCACAGTCCCCTTCGTGCCGATGAGCCCGACCCGCTTGTTCCGGGTCGCTTTGCACGCCGCGGGGATTCCCGGTCCGATGACGCTGAACACCGGCACGGAAAAGCGCTTTCGGGCCGCCTCATACCCTGCGGCGGAGGCGGTATTGCAGGCAATGACAATCGCCTTGACCCCCTGGTCCAGCAGAAATTGAAGGCTTTCCAGAACCAGCCCTTCCGCAACCTGGCGGGGAAGAGCCCCGTACGGCTGGCGCGCCCTGTCGGCAAAATAGACCACCCGCTCTCCGGGCAGGACCCTGAGCATCTCCCTGACCACGCTCAGGCCGCCGACACCCGTATCGAACACCCCGATCGGGCTATCACATTCCATGGTTTTACCTGTCTGGGGAAATGCCCGGCCGTTTCCGGCCGGGCCTCGAAAAAATTATTCAAGGTCGAAACAGGACCTGTCCTCTCCCCTTAATTTTACGGCGCCCTTTTCTTTATATATTGTAGATAACTCTTTTGGTTATGGTAAATTCAAGGTTAAGCGAGGGCTATAAATTCGACCTCAACTTCGAAACCAGGAAAGAGTTTTGCAACTTGCACGCAACATCTTACCGGTCTTGATTTTTCATCTCTAAAATAACTGTAATAGACTTCATTAAACATAGGTGCTTTTTCAAGATCAGCGATATAAACTGTTACTTTTACAAGGTTTTCCAGCGATGAACCGTTTTCATCTAAAATGGTTTTAGCGCTTTCCATAATCCTTTTTGCCTGCGCCGTTATGCCCGGTTCCATTTCACTTGTCTTTGGATTTTTCCCGATTTCCGTCAAAAAAATAAAACCATTGGCTTTGACTCCCTGAGAATTTACAGTTGACGGAACATTGCTGCTAAATAGATTTTCTTTTTTCATTTTTATCTCCTTCTCAGTAGTTAAATTCTTAGTATTTTAACTTTCATTGTCTTTATCAAAAAGTTTCATCACCGAGGCGTAGGGGTGATTAGCGAGTTCCCCTAAGTACCAACGATGAAGGCGTGATTTCTTTTTGTGCAAAAAAGTCTTCCACGTTTTGCACCGCCGTCATCAGGCCGTTGATTACCGCTTCCGGTGTCATTCCTGCGTTGTGAGGAGTTAACACCACATTCGACATCTTTGTTAGAGGATCCCCCGGGGGAAGGGGCTCTTGGTCAAAAACATCCAACGCCGCACCAGCAATTTTGTTCGACTGAAGAGCATTATAAAGTGCACCAGGTTCTACAAGACCTGCTCTTCCTGTATTCACGAAAAAGGCCGTCTTTTTCATCAAATCAAAGTCTTCCTTCTTTAAAAAACCGCGGGTTTTATTATTCAATCTCAGCAGAAGACATACTGCATCAGAGGTCTTGAGTAATTCCTCTTTAGAGACGAAACGGACACCAGTTGCTTTTGCTCGTTCCGAAGATGGATTCGCAGTCCATGCAATCACGTCCATGCCAAGGCCTTTTGCCATCCATGCCAAATGACCCCCTATTGCTCCCAATCCGATAATGCCCATAACCTTGCCGATCATCTGAACCATTTCTCCCCTCGGCCATTGACCTGCGCGGACTTCTCGATCCATTTTAGGAATTTGGCGGGCTAGAGCAAGAAGGATTGTTATGGTATGTTCAGCTACAGAGAGGGCATTTGCTATAGATGTGCTAGTAACTGTAATTCCAAGTTCTTTTGCTGCGTCCAAATCCACATTATCCGTCCCTGTTCCCCAGATTGATACTAACTGCAGATTTGGACAAGAAGAAAGCACCTCTTTTGTCAATTTGGTATAAGCTCTAATATTGATGACTGCTTCTGATTCTTTAATCCTCTCAATAAGCTCTTCCTGGCTTTCGGCCCTATTCAAGTAAATCTTAACCTCTCCTATGGGTTGCAGTTTTTCCTCAGCCTTCGTCCCCGAAATAACTTTAGGGAAATCATCTGGCACAGTGATACGTGGTCTCATTGCTTAGTCCTCCTTATCCATATAACTTATTGGTTTTCCGATTTTATTGATGCTCTCCTCCAACAGATCATGAATCAAGGTGTCAAGGCTTTGCTGAAATTTTTCTGGCGATGCCGAGATCTTCAACGCCCCATTTGGGGGAGGGTTCAAACATGGCATGCCCCTTGACACCCTGAATCTTTCGCCAGCTTGTCCCAGTTTGCCGGCAGCTTGATAGCCTTGGTCACAAAGGTGTTGTACATGGTATAAAAAGTCATCGACTTGTTTCTCGTCGGGTCCCCGCAGACCAAAATGGGAAGCTGTTGCGGCCTTGGCGCGACGGGAATGGTTGCATCTTCTCCTGCCATCACTTTGGGAAACCACGTCGGCAATTTGCCCTTCTCGATCACCCGTTCCGGAAGTTTGCCCCTCTTCAGGAAGTCGCGGTGCGTTTCGCGCTGTCCTTCATGGGCGCCATTGTAAGACTCGAAGTCAACTTCGGCCAGGGTGTACCTCGCATTCTTCCACACCGCCTCCTGAACATCCTGTTTTGAGTAACCCCCCGCGGCGAAAGTTCTGGCCACGCTCGGAGTGATAAAGATGGTAAACACCAACCGCGGGGACTCCTGTTGCCCGACGGTGTGATTGGGACTGCCGGCTCGCGCGACATCGTAGGCCAGCAGTTGGGCAAGACACTCGGGCTCAGGCGACGTGGGGTACATTTGATAACCCCATTTCGCTGTCCCACACACGCTCACGGTACTCGTATCCCGGTCAAAACCCTGATCCACATGGTAAGGTTTCCAGCCGATCTCATAAAGCAATTCCTCATTCTCTGCAAAAACAGGGGGCAGGATGTACCCGAAGGTTCCCATGTACACCTCTCCCGGTCTGTGACCCGCCAGGTTATGCCGGATCAGGCCCATGGCACGGCCGATGACCGTGTTGGCCCCCCGGGAAACGAGCCCGACGCCGTTTTGGATGCCCAATCGTTTGGCCAGGGGGCCATTGACAACAAAAAACATGTTCCATCCGCCCGTACTGCCAAGCTGCTCCAGGTTGTAAAGCGGATCCCCGATCGCCTCCACGGCCGCGATCAGCACGGGCATATGCTCGGGGCGACATCCGGCCATCACCCCGTTGACGGCAATATTCCACGGGGTAACTCTTACGGATGACGGGTGCAATACGGCCACCTCCCGATCCGGAGCGAGAGGCGTGTATTGCAGGAATTCTTCCACCCTCTCGATGGTGGTGGGGATGATCGCGAGCCCGTCGGTCCACCAATTCGAGAAGAAGAAGTCGTTCACGTCCCGGAGCGAGCCTTGGAATACGATCTCTTCCGCCTTTGCGGCCCCCGTCGGCGCTTCCTTCTTCTCCAACGGTTTCGTCAACGCCTCAATGATCAGGTTCAGGGTCTTTTCCTGAAAATTCCTGTGGATCGCAGCCGCCGAATCGAGGCTGATGGTGCCGGGATATTCTGCATGTCGCAGGTCGGGCACCCCTTCTGCGATCCCGGTCTTTTCAACCAGATCCAGAAAACTCGTCGCCGCAACGGTTACAGAAGGAATGCCGAGTTTCTCCGCTTCTATGGCCGGCCGCGCCGCGGCCGGGGTGCAAGTCCCTCAGGCGCCGTTCCCGGTGATCACTGCGTCGCAGCCCTTTTCCCGAAGCTCGGCCCGCAAGGCCGCCAATGTTTTTTCCTTCTTTTCCGGGTGAAGCGACGCAATGGTAACCAAAGAAAACTCGGTGTACGGGATCAGCTTGACGGTGGGATATCGCTCCTTCAGCATCCTCTCAATCACCGGGAAACTCTCGTCCCCCCGAAAACCCCCATTCCATATTTCACCAATGGTTTTGCCCTCCAGGGTATCCAGGCGAGGGGCCATGGCGATCCTCTGGACAACCGGCTCGCCCAGAGGGCTCACCGCCTCGTACACCTGATCTTTCGTTGCCACATCTACAGACATATACCGCCTCCTTTAAATATATCAATAAATCTGCTCATCCATCTGTCCTTCCTCCGGGCGTTCCTTATCATGGGCCGCAGTTAATGTGAACAGCCCAAGTACGGCAAAATAAGCATTTGACCATCTCCAATGGTCAGTGCCTCGGCCCCTCCCATGTCGACCTTGTCGCTTTCTCAGGATACTTCTCTCTCATTCATATCCATCCGTCTATCCATGGGAAGGTCTTTCTGTTGCTATGTCGAAAGTATTCAACCCCACCCTTTATCGTCGCATCTACTATCCGCTATCCGCATCTTATCCGGGTGCAGGGTTAAAAGCGATAAACTGACTACATGTATCCAGAAAAATCCCTTTTGACCACTGCATGATAGACCATGATCACAAGAGTATAGATGTCGAAAATCGGCAAGTCAATTTCTCTTTGAATAGCGGCTGCATAGGGCGGCATATTGGTGCATTCTAATACAATGGCGCCTACCTCCGGGTGTTCCGATACCATTCGTTTTGCAACTCGAACCAATTCATCCCTTGATTTGTTCACATCCAATTCCATCTCGTCATCAAGAATAACACGTGAGAATTCCTCTTCTCCTTCAGTGCCGTAAATGATGTGAGGTGTCTTATCTGCTCCCACACATGAAAGATGTTTCTGGGTCAGCGACTTGGAGTGAATGGTGATGATCCCCACCTTCTGAGAGGGTTTCAGCATTGAATAGACAAGAGGGACTTGGATGAGACTGGAGGTGAAGACGGGCACATTGACTGCGGAAGCCATCTCCTTTTGATATAAGGCGAGAAAGCCACATGTGGTGGTGATGGCCCTTACGCCTTCCCTTTCCAGATCCTGGGCCCCTTTGATGAAAGGTTCCAATAAACCTTTTGCACCTTTTCTCACCACAAGATCCGGCGTAGCTTTTTTAACGGTCTTATAAAGGATCGGAAAGTGCCATGTGGTTGCATTTCCTATATCCCCTGGAATTCGTGGAAATCCCGTTTCTAACATCAAAACCCCTATAGAAAAACCATATATATTTTTACCCCTTACTGCTTTCGCCATTCGTCTTCTCCTTTATTTTGTCCTTTAGTCCTTAAAAGCGGTGAGCGATTCCTTCATCGCCTTTCCTTCCTTAAAGCGTGTCAAGTTCAAAAGATTGATATCGATAGTATCGGCCCTTCCATTTAAGATGAGCTCGGCAATGACCATGCCTGCTGCAGGTCCATGCTGAAAGCCATGCCCGCTGAATCCAACAGCCAAGATTAAGCCTTCGACCTCCGGGACCTTGCCCAAGATGGCATGATTGTCCGGTGAAATTTCATAAAGACCAGCCCAGCCCCTGGCGATATTTGTCTCTTCAAAGATCGGAACCCGGTGGGTGGCCTTTTCAGCTGTCTCAACCATCGAATCAAAATCGGTAGTCAGGTTGAAACTGGGCTTTTCGTCTTGGGGGCCGGATAAGAGGACGCACTCCCCCTCCCTGCGAAAATAGAAGTTTTGCTTGTGGTCAATGGTGAGGGGGACAGAGGGTGGAATCTTCGCAAAGCGGTCTGTGACAAAGAGCTGGCGACGGATGGGGTTCACGGGGATTTCCACCCCTGCAAGCTTCCCCACATTCGCTGCATAAGGCCCTGCAGCATTAACGACCGTGCGAGTTTCCACCCGTCCGTCTCTAGTGATGACCGAGACAATGCGATCCCTCGCTACTTCAATCGAAATTACCTCTGTTTTTTCAAAAATTTTAACCCCATGACGTCTGGCCCCTTTGGTGATTGCCTGGGTGACCTCATAGGGGCCTGCATATCCATCTGTATTGCAATAGGCCCCTCCGAAGATATCCTCCGTATGGAGAAAGGGCCATTCCTTCTTGATCTCGTCTCGAGTCAGGAGATGGGAAGGAACGCCGAAACGGTTCTGGAGTTCTATATTTTTCCTAAAGGATTCTAATTCCTCTTCGTCCCTTGCGAGGAAGAGATATCCAATTTGATGAAACTCAGGGGAGGCTCCAAATTCATCCTCAAAATTTTGGAAGGCCTCAAAAGACTTCATGGCAAAATGCATGTTGACTTCGGTGGACCATTGCCTTCGGATTCCCCCTGCACAGAGCCCTGTCGAGCCCCAGCCGATCAGATCCTTTTCGAAGACCAC
>JAZDGZ010000682.1:0-4183 GCA_043806375.1 Pseudomonadota bacterium
TTGGGTCTGCCTTTTCCCCTGTTCCTTTGCTTTTTCTTCTTTGTCACGGCGTGCCGGCTCCGCCATCTTCCGTAACGGTCGATCATTGCAGAAATCTTTTGTCGGTGAACCCGCCGCGGTGCGCCCACCAGCCCCTATGAATTCAGATCCTTTCTCGAGGGATCCCTGACTTTGGCGGCGACATCGGGCAACACAGGCGGGTTGTTTTTATCCTGTAACTCATCTAGAATGCATTGATGCTTCATATCGGTTCCCTCAAACTCGAAAACCGGCTGGTCATGGCCCCTCTGGCAGGGTACACCAACCTGGCCTTTCGCCTCCTGGTCAAGGGCCTGGGTGCGGGACTGGTGACCACGGAGATGGTGAGTTCCATGGGCCTGGTCATGGGTCATAAAAAGACCTTTGACTACCTCCGGACCCACCCGAACGAAAAGCCCTTGGCCGTCCAGATATTCGGCTCCCGGCCCGATGTCATGGCCAGGGCCGCCCAGATGGCTGTGGAGGCAGGGGCGGACCTGGTCGACATCAACATGGGTTGCCCCGTGAAAAAGGTAGTCAAGACCGGCTCCGGGGCCTCTCTTCTTCGTGATCGCAAAAAGGCGGCCGAGATCGTGACAGCCGTTCGTCTTTCCTGCGCCGTTCCTTTGACGGTCAAAATCAGGGCCGGATGGTCTCCCGGAGAGCCTGTGGCCTGTGACATGGCCCGCATGATAGAGGACTGCGGCGCCGATGCCGTCACCGTTCACTCCCGGTTTGCCACGGACGGCTTCTCGCTTCCCGCCGACTGGTCTTGGATCGGAAAGGTCAAGGAGCGGGTCAGGATTCCCGTCATCGGCAACGGCGATGTATTCGAGCCGATCCATGCCCGGCAAATGAGGGATCAAACCGGATGCGACGGCGTTATGGTGGGCCGCGGGGCCATGGGAAACCCCTGGATCTTTCGCCATATCCTCGACCTGGAGAGGGGCCTTCCCGTTTCCCTGCCCGGCCTCCCGGAGCGGAGGGCCATGGTGCTGGACCATTTTCATCTCTTGTCCGGCATTGCCGGGGAATTCAGGGCGGCCATCGCCACTCGGGGACTCCTCCTCTGGTATACGAAAGGGCTTCCCCATAGCAGTCGCTTCAGGGAGTCCATTTCCAAGATCAGGGATTTGGCCTCTCTGGTTACGGCCATGGACCACTATTTTTCGACCTTAGAGGAAGGCACCCTTTGAAGGTAAAGCTCGCAAAGACCGCAGGGTTTTGCATGGGTGTTCGTCGCGCCCTTGAGATGGTCTTTTCCGAGGTCAACAAGGGTCAGGACCCCCTTTATACCTTCGGACCCCTCATTCATAACGAGCAGGTGATGAAACTGCTCGAATCAAAGGGGGTGACGCCGGTTGAAGATATCACCGGTCTCGAGAAGGGAACCCTGGTCATACGGGCCCACGGGATCCCGCCCGACGAGCGCAAGCTCCTCAAGGCCTCCGGTCTGGGCCTCATCGATGCCACGTGCCCCCGCGTTGCACGGGTTCAGGCCATTATCCGTTACCATACTAACAAAGGATATATGGCGATTATCGTGGGGGAGAAGGATCACCCCGAGGTCATCGGTCTTGTGGGCTACGGCGGCGACCGGGCCCGGGTCATCAACACCCTGGAGGAGGTAAGAGATCTGCTGGAGACGGACAAAGTGATCGTCGTCGCCCAGACCACCCAAGAAAAGAGGAGCTATGAGGAAATCGTAAAAGGGATCAAAAACCGCTTTCCGGACGCCCTCGTCTTTGACACCATCTGCGATGCCACCCAGAGCCGCCAGGAAGAGGTCAGAACTATGGCCCCCCAGGTGGACGCCTTTGTGGTCGTGGGAGGCCGCCACAGCGGCAATACCCGCCGCCTCGCCCAGGTCGCTACGGCCACGGGCGTACCCACTTTTCATGTGGAGACCGAAAAAGAGCTGCAGAAGGAACAGCTCTCCTCCATGGAGACCATCGGGGTGACGGCAGGGGCCTCGACCCCCAACTGGATGATCCGAAGGGTCATCCAGAGGCTCGAAGCCATTCGCGGCGGGCGGGAGACGGCCGCGGGCCGCTCCATAAAAAAGGCCTTCAAGTTTCTTTTTCAGAGCAACTTTGTCTCCGCCCTGGGGGCCTTCTCACTGACCCATGCGGCTACCCTGCTTTCGGGCAGAGGCCCTGACCTGATCCATCCATCCCTCGCCTTTTTCTACATCTATGCCATGCACGTTCTGAATCGCTTTCTTGATAAGGGCGCCAGCACCTACAATGACCCTGAAAGGGCCCTCTTTTACAGGAGACACCGGCCCTTTCTGATCATGACCGCCCTCGTCTCCCTTTCAGCAGCCCTCGCCCTCTCCTATCACCTGGGGATCGCCCTATTCTTCTCCGTGGTGGGCCTGAGCATCCTGGGCGCCACATACAGCATCCCCATTGTGCCCCTCAGCCGAAGGGAGATGTGGCGCTATTCAAAGCTGAAGGACATCCCCGGATCAAAGACCCTCTCCCAGGCCCTGGCCTGGGGCGCGGTCATCGCCCTCCTTCCCCTGCTGGAACCATTCAAGGGGGGTTGGGCCTCAGCCATCGTCTCCTTCTTGTTCGTTTTTACGATCGTCTATGTCAGATCGGCCCTCTTTGACATATTCCAGGTCCAGGGGGATCTGGTCGTGGGGGTGGAGACCCTCCCCATCACCTTGGGAGAAAAAAGGACCATCTCTCTCCTGAAGGCCGTCATTTTGATCGGGGCCCTGATTCTCATCGGAGCCCCGCTCCTCCGACTCGTAGGCCCCTTTTCATACCTCCTTCTGGTGACCCTCCTCTCC
The DNA here is from genome assembly GCA_043806375.1 of Pseudomonadota bacterium. Classification (GTDB taxonomy): domain Bacteria; phylum Desulfobacterota; class DSM-4660; order Desulfatiglandales; family HGW-15; genus JAZDGZ01. The sequence goes on from JAZDGZ010000682.1 coordinate 2,819, forward strand.
CTTAACCTATGCCTCTTCAGCTATGAGAAGAGGTGGTTGTACCCGGGACTGCGACTGGAGGCCCTGGTCGAAGGAAACCTCTTTTTGGCCGGCCTTCTGGGCCTCCTCTGGCTCACCCTGTCATGACGGCGGTGAGCGTCATCATTCCCACCTTCAACCGGGCCCAAAAGGTGCGGAGGGCGATCTCGTCCGTCCTGTTCCAGACATTCCGGGATTATGAAATCATCGTGGTGGACGATGGTTCGACCGATGAGACCTCTCTTTCCCTTGCCCCTTTTCGGACCCACATCAGACACCTCGCCCACCCTAAAAACCTCGGGGTCTCGGCTGCGAGAAATACAGGCATCAGGGCATCAAAGGGGCCTCTTATCGCCTTCCTCGACTCGGACGATTACTGGCTGCCTGAAAAGCTCGCCCTTCAGGTCGCCTTCTTCGAGAGCCGGCCCGAGGCCCTGGCCTGTCAGACCCAGGAGCACTGGATCAGAAAAGGGGTCCGGGTCAACCCCGGAAAGAGACACCTGAAACCGTCGGGAGAGATCTTCGAAGCCTCGCTAAAACTCTGCCTTGTGAGTCCCTCTGCGGTCATGCTGAAGCGCTCCCTTCTGGACGAGGTCGGCCTCTTTGATGAAGAGCTGCCTGTCTGTGAGGACTACGACCTCTGGCTCAGGACCTCCTCTCGTTATCCCATCCACCTGATCGAGACGGCCCTGGTCATCAAGGAGGGAGGGGCGGCCGACCAGCTGTCACACAGCCTGGAGGGAATGGACCGATTCAGGATCACGGCCATCGCCAGGCTCCTGGAGAGGGGCCGCCTTACCAAGCCTCAGGCCAAGGCGGCCTTCCGCGAACTGACCCGGAAATGCCGCATCTATGGCAGGGGTTGCATCAAGAGGGGGAAAGAGGAGGAGGGGGAAGACTATCTTCAGCTTCCCAACAGGATCACGAGGCCGCTCATGCGGCAGCAAGAGACTTCTTCTTGACACGGTTGTTGCCCAAATCTCCGCTACGACGTTGCTGTAGAGGACAGGGGCCGCACCCTGCCCGACTCTGCGGCAAGTCGGTGGACAGGTAGGATGAGTCGGCATGTTGATGGGTGCAATTCATAGAAACTCAAGAGAGTCCCGCCCTCCCCGTCCCTCTGCATTGAAATATCAAACATAGGATTTGATATTTCAATGCAGATTCGTCAGAGTTCGGAATCCCTGGCCGGGAGGATCGCCTATATTCAATTGGGCGGGTTCCGCCTCAGCGATATCGATCCCGGGGCCATCAAGACCCTGTGGTGGCGCGGGGGATTGCCCCTATCCTTCCTGGCGTCGTCGGACAATGAGAGCCTGCTCTGGCTGAACCAATACGTGACGACCT
>JAZDGZ010000683.1:0-6687 GCA_043806375.1 Pseudomonadota bacterium
AAGGAGGAGGTGCGACATGCCGTTTCGATCGCTTCGCGACTACCTGGAGCATTTGAAAAGCCAAGGACAGATTTTCGTGATAGACCGACCGATCAACAAAGATACGGAGCTGATGCCGCTAGTGCGCTGCCAGTATCGGGGCCTGGATGAATCTGAGCGGAGGCCTTTCTTGTTCAACCACGTGACGGATGCCAAGAACAGATCTTATGATTCCCAGGTATTGGTAGGCGCCTTGGGGGCCTCCAGGCAGATTTACGCGATGGCTATGGGCTGTCGTGTGGAGGAGATCAAGGAGAAATGGAACCAAGCCATTGTCCATCCCATAGAGCCGAAACTCATGAAAAACGTCGAGGCACCGGTGCACGAGGAGGTGTACGAGGGGGATGCGGTCCAGCGGGTCGGGTTGGACGAGTTTCCGATCCCCATTTCAACGCCTGGTTTCGACCCGGCGCCTTTCATTACCTGCGTCAATTGGGTTACAAAGGATCTCGAGACCGGCATTCCCAATATCGGTAACTATCGGGCCATGGTGAAAGGCCGTGACAAACTGGGCATTCTACTGGGTCTGACCCAGCACATTGGGATCCATTGGTCTAAGCAACGAGAAAAGGGAGGGCCACTGGAGGCGGCCATCATCATAGGATCGCCCCCTGCTGTGAACCTGGCCGCCGTCGCCAAGGTAGCCTATGGGCTAAACGAGTACGCCGTTGCCGGGGGGTTGATGGGACGGCCCGTTGAACTGGTCCCCTGCAAGACCGTGGACCTGGAGGTGCCTGCTGAGGCCGAGATCGTTTTGGAAGGAGAGATCACGACGACGGAGATGGAGCCCGAAGCGCCTTTTGGGGAGTTCAGCGGCTTCATGGGCGATAGGGGGCTTCGTCCCTTTTTTAAGATAAAGTGCATCACCCACCGCAAGCGTCCGATCTTTCAGGTTTTCATCAGCCAGTTTCCTCCCAGCGAGTCGACGAAGATCCGCGGGATCGCGAATGAGGCCGCCTATTACGACGCCCTCAAGAATAAGTGCAACTGCCCCTTTGTTCTGGATGTGGTTTTTCCTGAAACAGGGGCGTCGGGCCAGAGTCTGGTTATCATCAAGATAAAGAAACGACTTCATGCTGACCCATGGCAGGCCCTGCGCGCAGCCGCTTCTCTGGATAGCGGGTTTGGGAAGATCTTTATTGCGGTGGACGAGGATGTGGACGCAAACGATCTGGAGGCAGTCATGTGGGCCCTTTGCTGGCGAATGCAGCCTCATCGCGATTTGGAGGTAATCCGAGCGCGCTTCTCAGCCCTGGATCCATCGACAGCCCCACCTGAAATCCCGGAGCATGAGAGGTTTTATCCAGGCGTCAAAGGCAACTCGGCGGTGTTGATTGATGCCACACGGAAGTGGGATTACCCCCCGGTTTCCCTTCCGAAGAAGGAGTACATGGAACGGGCCTTGGCGATCTGGAAAGAGGAGGGTTTGCCGGCCCTGACATTGAAGGAACCTTGGTACGGCTACACCCTAGGCCCCTGGCCCTCCGAGTTTGTAGAGGAAGCAGAAATGGCGGTGAGGGGCGACTATTATGAGACCGGGAGAAAACTGGGAGAGCGGAAGATCACCATCGACCGGCCTGGAAAGAATTGAAGCTGTGGGGTGATCGTGATGACACCCGCCCGCGAGCCGCGGTCGATTGTGCCAGCGAGACTTCCAGGATTGGATCAGGGTGATTTGAATAGGCCCGGGTCGTAAGGATGATGTGGTGAACAAAAAGGCTCGTTGCTGGTTTGTGGGTCACATAAACCGCTTTCTAGGGCAGGAGGGGATAAGTTGCGAAAACTGAGCCACTTGCAGAAAGATGACTTGGGGTTAGACGTGACGCGGGCGGATGATGGAAAAACCGATATTCTGAGAAAATCGGCGGTATTCTCTGATTTAAACAAACAGCAATGTCTCCGGCTTTCTCGACTTGGTGTCGAGCATCATGTAAAGTTGGGACAATTCATGTATTCAGAGGCTGACCTGCTCGAATATTTCTATGTGGTGGCTGAAGGAAGACTGAAAATCCTGAAGCATTCCCCTTCGGGAAAGGACGTTATCGTCGCCTTCAGCGGCCCGGGCGAAATCTTAGGCAATGTATCCCTTTCTTCAGAAAAGCCGCATTTCTATTCGGCCCAAGCCGTGCTTGATACCAAGGTGCTGGCCATAAAGAGCGATGACCTTCGAACATTCCTTTCCAATGACCTTCAAGTAGGTTTCGAAGTTCTTAGAAAGATGCTTCTTGTTGCTGACCAGCGGCTCACGAGTGCTTTAAGGCGCCTTGTGGACCTTGCGGCGGAGAGGGCGGAACACCGCCTTGCCTATACGCTATTTACACTTTCTTCAGAGGTTGGGTGCACGCTCCCTTTTACGCGCCAAGAAGTCGCTCAAATGGCCGGGACCACTACGGAGACAGCCATACGATTCGTTAGCCGCTTGAAGAAGGCAGGCGTTGTCCGCGCTCCTCGTCGAAAGATACACATCATCGATCAGGCAAAGCTGGGGTTGTTGTTCGGGGACTTGCCACAAGCGTAAATGCCGGTTCTACAAAAAGTTGTTTGGCCCAGAGGTCGCAGATTGATAGGTGGAAGGGGGAAAAAGGAGGGGACCACAGGTTTTCATCTTAAACGATTTTCTAATGGAAAGGAGGATGAGAAAATGAGAAATTGTTTGAAACTAACGGTTTTTTTTGTCCTAAGTCTGGGTTTGCTGGCAACCACTGCCAACAACGCTGCCTCGGCGCCGATGGAACTTAAGGTCGTTTCTTACGCCACGAAGGGATATCCCTCATTGGTTGGTCTCGACTACTATGCCGATTTGGTTAGCAAGCGCTCCGGCGGAAAACTGGAAATAAAGTGGGCAGGCGGACCCGAGGTATTTTCGCCCAGGGACCTGCTGGAGAAATGCGGTCAAGGTCTTGTGGATCTAGTCCACTGCCCCTTTGGCTATTGGGCCAGCGTAGCTCCTGAATTCGGCTACGATGGCCTGCCTTTTGATGTGAGCTGGGAGGGTTTGCCTAAACTGGTTGAAGCATCAGCTGTCCCCGCAGACAAAGTCCTTAATAAAAAGGGGGTTAAACTTTTGGTTGCCTCCAACTACACCGTGGTCCAGCGACTTGTTACCAAAAAACCCGTTCATAATATGGAAGACCTCAGAGGCAGGGTTATAAGGGGATACGGGCTGATGCCGGCCAAAATGCTGGAGGCCCTTGGTGCCAGTTCTGTGGTTCTCCCCTCCGCTGAACTGTATACTGCCCTGGACAGGGGCACTGTTGATGGGGCGATGTATAACTTGATGTCCTTCATGGAATACAAGCTTCACGAAATCGGAGTGCGATATGTTGTAGATAATCCACTGACTTACGGATTCGCCTGTGGTGTGGTGATGAACATGGGTAAATACAAGAAGCTGTCTCCGGACCTTCAAAAAGTGCTCCTTGAGGCCGGCCGGGAGACCGATCTATGGGCGATAGAGTACTGGCGGAAAGAGGATGCGAAGGCCAAGAAGGATGCCCAGGGGAAGGGAGTCACCTTTTACAACCTAACTGCTGATGAAGCCGACCGCTGGAAGACAAAGCTGGTAGCCGATCTGACGCCTATCTTTCTTGGGCTAAAAGGCGCTGATCCGCAAATACTCAAGGAGTTTATTGAGCTCACAAAGAAAAAATGGTAGACGCGTCAGATGGGGGTCCTTGAGGGCTTAACGGCTGTTGTGTGGGGGGTCGAACACGCTGGCGACGGGTCTCAAGAGACTTGGGATCGCCTGTCGGGGGAGGCTCCTCACAGGCATAGCGTGAGCTGGAAAAATAAATTTACGGCATTTTAGGCCATTCAAATGGGAGAAAATGGACGAAAAGCGAAGACAGATCTCAGGTGTTGTCGAAACGACTGTTAGGGCATTAGGTCTTGCCGGCGGCATCGCCCTTTTGCTCCTGGCGCTGCTTACCGTTTTTATAGTGGTCATGAGATACCTGGTAAAAATGCCGCAGGCCTGGGCCTTTGACATCAGTCTGTTTCTGCAAGTCGGTCTTATCTTTTTTGGCGGTGCTTACACCATGCTAGAGGATGGTCATGTCTCGGTTGATCTGATTTTGCTCTACTTCCCGGAAAGGGCCAGGCTGGTTACCAATACCGTTACCACGGCGATGGTTTTCATCTTCTCTGCCATTCTTACCTGGAAAGGCATTGAACAGGCTATAGCCAAGTGGGGGCAATTCACAGACTCAGCAGCGCGACTGCCTCTTTTCCCGAGCTACGCTGTTATCCCCTTGGGGGCGTTCTTCCTCTGTCTGATATGCATTAGCAAAATCGGAAACTACCTGCACTTGATTAAGAGGAGCAAAAAGAGAGATTAGAGTAATGTCCTGGGAACTGATAGCGGTCATATTGTTTGTGGGCTTATTAGTGTTGTTGGCATCGGGCCTTCCCGTGGCTTTTGCTTTGGGGTCCGTAGCCATGATAAGCGCCTTTTTTGTCTGGGGACCCGATGGGGCATCGGTCATCGCTAGTACAGCTTACGCCGTCGGAGATAATTACTTATTTATTGCCGTGCCTTTATTTATCATGATGGGGGAAGTTGCTTCGGACTGTGAGTTAACCGGGGACGCATTTGTGGCAACGGACGGCATACTGGGGCGCCTCCCCGGAGGGCTCGCAATCGCTACCGTCGGAACTGCCTGTATTTTCGGAGCGGTTAGTGGCGCGAGCATTGCTGCCTGTGCTGCCGTGGGCACCATGGCATTGCCGGAAATGTTTAAGCGGGGATATGACAGGGCCCTGGCCGTGGGAGCAGTCGGCGGCGGGGCCTGTCTGGATATTCTCATTCCCCCAAGTATTCTTATGGTTCTTTACGGCTTCATCAGCGGTGTCTCCATCTCCAAGTTATTCTTTGCCGGCATTGTTCCCGGGTTGCTCTCCGCGGGCATGTTTTCCGTCTACATCATCGGCCGTTGCATTCTGAACCCTAACCTCGCTCCTGGGCGAAGTACAGCGACCCTCAAAGAGACAGTGACTAGGTTGGTACTGCTACTCCCTTTGATCGTCCTTATGGTGGTGGTCCTGGGAAGTATGTGGTTAGGCGTGGCGACACCAAGCGAGGCTGCAGGCATAGGGGTCTTCGGAGCCTTGTTGTTTGCCCTTGCTCGTCGGAGGCTGAACTGGCGAGTCCTCAAAAAGGTTACCCTCAGCGCCCTGAAAATGAGCTGCATGCTCTACTTCATCATTATCGGAGCCACCTTTTTCACCCAGCTTTTGGCTTACGTCGGTGTCGCTGCCAGCATTTCTGAGTCTGTGACCAAACTCCCGTTCCCTCCGTGGCTAATCGTAGTCGGCATGCAGGTAGTAGTCATATTCCTTGGGTTTTTCGTCGATGCCGGCTCCATTTTACTGATCACCACGCCGATATTTGTACCGGTCGTTGTGGGTCTTGGGCTGGACCCTTTGTGGTTCGGAATCCTAATCATGATTAACTGCGAATTGTCGACCATTACGCCGCCAGTAGGCCTGAATCTTTATGTGCTAAAAGGCGTCTCCCCGGATACGCCATTTTCAACCATAGTGAGGGGAGTAGCGCCTTACTGGTTTCTTCATCTGATGACAATGGTTCTTGTGGGTGTCTTTCCTCCCTTGGCCACCTGGTTACCCGGATTAATGAAAGCGCCAGTCTAGCGCCCCCATCAAAGGCGAAAAAGCCTGAGCAGGAGGACTGCCGTGTTACATATCAGGCTCTCCTGGCCTTCCTCGTCCAATGGTGCAGATAGTCCACCGTGACTGGTTGATGGGATCGATCAAGATTCATCGGCAAGTATCTACAAAAAGGGGAAAGAATGAAAAGGTTGAGATGCGTCATCATGAGGGGCGGCACCAGCAAAGGGGTTTTTTTCCACAAGAATGAAGTGTCTGAAGATCCAGATGAAAGGAAGAGAGTCATACTTAGGGCCTTTGGGAGTCCGGACAAGAGACAGATAGACGGTCTCGGCGGCGCCGACATACTGACCAGTAAGGCGGCGATTGTTGGGCCTCCGAGCCGGGAAGATGCCGACGTCGATTATGTTTTCGGGCAGGTCGGGATCACAGAGCCGGAGATAGACTTCACCACGATTTGTGGAAACTTATCAGCGGCAGTGGCGCCGTTCGCTGTTGATGAGGGATTGGTCAGAGGAAAAGAACCAGGCACAAAAGTGAGAATATTTTGTTCTGAGGTGGGTAGATACCTGATTTCAGTGGTACAGGTAAAGGACAGCAAGTTTTTACCTGAAGGAGATTACAAGGTTGACGGCGTTCCTGGAACGGGTTCCAGAATATCGTTAGATTTCAAAGATACCGCAGGATTGATAACAGGAGCCACGCTGCCGACCGGAAACCCCAAAGATCTTTTGAAAATCGCGGGGGTAGGAAATTTTGAAGTTTCGATAGTGGACGTCGCAAACGTCGCCATTTTTATAAGGGCCGGGGAACTTGGATTGAAGGGGACCGAGTCGCCTACCGAGATTGACAGGGATAGGAAACTGGTCGGCACTATAGAAAAAATAAGAATGGCAGTCGCCGAGATGATCCATTTGAGTCGGGAGTTGGATTCATGGAAGAGGGGGACAAGCCCACTTCTTCCTATATTGGCGATAGTCCGGGAACCCATGCCTTGGGTAAACTTTGTCACCGGGAGTACCA
>JAZDGZ010000684.1:0-8825 GCA_043806375.1 Pseudomonadota bacterium
CGGGTCAAAGCCATCGCGGCATGGATGGGAGGCCCTATATTGGGCATTTGCCTGCTGGGTTTTAACGTAACAATCCCGCTTTTTATCGTGACCTTTATGAAACTCCATAAAGAGGGTTGGCTCCTGACGATCACCATAACCGCACTCACCTCTGCGTTTTTCGTGTTTGTATGCGAGCGGTTCCTGCAAATCCGTCTTTATGAAGGGTTGATTTTTCAGCTTCTCCGGTGAGCCCCTTCCCTGCATGTCCTCGTCACATCACTGGCTGCGAAGGGCGAGAGCTCGGTTTCAGCCACCACACCAATGCGCCGGCAAGAAACCCAAGGCCAAGGAGATCGGAATACCGGCCCGGGTACATGAGCAAGAGAGCCGAAATAATGAGGAGGGGCCTCTGGATCCAGGTCACCTTTCTGATCAGCATATACCCACTCAAACCACCAGCCAGGGCGGTGCATCCGATGATGCTCGTGACAAAGGCTACAGCCACTTCCACTCTTGAGCCGGACATCAGAAGGGCAGGGGCATAGACAAACATGAAGGGAATGATATAGGTAATCACACCAAGGCGGGTTGCCGTTACCCCGGAGCGTAGGGGGTCACTCTTGGCAATGGCCGCAGCGGCGAAGACGGCGATGGCCACAGGAGGCGTGATAAATGAGACGAGCCCCCAATAGAGGACAAAGAAGTGGGCGGCAAGGGGGAGAACCCCCAGCTTGATCATGGCGGGCGCGACGAGGATGGCCAGCATGATGTAGCAGGCGGTGACCGTAACGCCCATCCCCAGAACAAAGCTGGCAGCCGCCGCCAGTATCAGGAGGAGAGGCAGACTGCCTCCGGAAAGATGGACAAGGAGACTGGAAAGCCTGATCCCTATACCGGTCATGGAAAGAGATCCCAGGATCAATCCGGCGGCCGCACAGGTGGCGGCGACAGTCAGCATGGCTACACCCGTCTCTTGCAGTGCCCTCATGATTTTCGACGGACCCATCCTCGTTTCCTTCTTTATCGCGCTAACCACGATAATGGCTCCGAGGGCATAGATTGCCGCTCTTTCCGGTGCGTACCGTGCCACCGCCAGGAGGAAGATGAGTAAGCAAAGAGGAACAAAAAAGGGCCAGCCCGAAATGATTGTGGCCTTAAAGGAAGGCAACTCGGATCGGGGTAGTCCTTTGAGTCCGGATAGGACCGCTTCGGCGTCCACCATGAGAAAGACGGCAAGGAAATAAAGCAACGCCGGAAGAGCAGCAGCAACACAGATCGACCAGTAAGGGAGCCCGAGAAACTCACACATGATAAAGACCACCGCTCCCATGACCGGCGGCATGATTTGCCCGCCATTGGATGAGACAGCCTCCACGGCGGCGGCAAAATGTGGTTTGTACCCCAATCCTTTCATCATGGGTATCGTAATCACCCCTGTGCTCACCACGTTCCCCACCGGGCTGCCTGAAAGGGTACCGAATATCGCACTGGCAACGACGGAGACCTTGGCCGGGCCTCCCCGAAAATGACCTACCATGGAATAGGCAAGGTCGATGAAGAACTTGCCTGCTCCTGAATGAAACAGGAACTGGGAAAAGAGGATGTAAGCGATCACGATCGTAAAGGCAATGCCGAGGGGTAGCCCAAAAAGGCCTTCCCCGGAGATGTAGAGGTTTCCCGCCATTCTCTCCAAGGCATAACCCCTGCCGTGGAGAAGACCGGGAAGATAGTTGCAGAACTTCGCATACAAAAGAAAGCTGACCACGATCAGAGGCATGGTCCAGCCCACCAGCCGGCGTGTCGCCTCCAGGACCAGCCCGACAGTGATAAACCCCAGGACAACACCCTCCGTCGTTGCGTACACATATTGGAACGCCGCCTCGGAGCTCCACAAATAGCCCACGTAGCCGGTACCCGCCATGCTGAGGGCGAGAAAGAGGGCATCGTACCAGGGGATGCGATCCCGGGGGGCCCCTTTGGTCATCGGAAAGAGGAGAAAAACCAGAACCAGGACAAAACACAGGCTCGTGGCAAGATATACGACCCTGGGTATGAATATTTCCATCCAGTCGAAGATGGCGCTCACGTACAGGAACTGGTACAAAGTCATGGCAACCGTCAGAATAGACGTGATCTTCCCCATGGGGCCATGGTATGTCCTGGTCCTGGCCACCGCTTCCTTGTCGCCGCCGCTTCCATTGTTTGGCATCTTCTGCGACCCCTTCCCAGTCACCAGGCGATTTTCTGTCCCTCAACGCCTCAAGGACTCTTTCAACCGCTCTACGATACGGCGTCACGTGGTGAGCCGGGAGACTCGAGACCCCTCTCGATGTTATTACTAAATGCCTATTGATTTAGCTCATAAAAATATTATACCCCCGCGCAGGGGGTATAGCCATGAAAAAGAGGTAGAGAGAACGTAGCTTGCTTGCGTTTCAAAGAGAATTTTCTGGTGAGAAGCATGCGCGCAGCACCTCAAGGAAATGAGATGGCCAGATGGATTTAAATGTCCCAGGTGTGGACATCAAGAAGCTTGGTTTATGGGACATTCAGATATCAAGACTACCATGCGCTATGCACACCTGACACCCTCGACTCTAAAGGTGGCCATTAGTCTGCTTGAGCGCGAGGGAGACCTTGTCCTCATCATCTCCTCGTTGATTGGGGCGATGCGACCAGACGGTCCCTTTCCTATCCTTATGCTTCAAGGAGGACAGGGCACTGCAAAGTGCACCACCGCAAGGCTGTTGTGCAGCCTTATAGACCCATCAGCGCTTGAGTCCCGCGGCTTGCCAAAAAGTGAAAGAGACCTTGCCCTAACGGCGACCAAGGCATGGGTGATCAACTTCGACAACCTGTCGCACCTCGAAGGCTGTCTCTCTGATTCGCTTTGCGGGGTTGCCACAGGGGGCGGCTTGGCGACGCGGACCCTCTACACCAATGACTCAGAAACGATTTTCAGACTCAAGCGGCCCCTCATTATGAATGGGATATCCGACATTGCGACCCGGCACGATCTGGCAGATCGGTCCCTCATCGTCAATCTACCAGTGATACCCGAAGAAAAGAGAAGGTCGGAACGTGGACTAAGGGAGTCCTGGAGGAAGGGGAGGCCCCAGGTGCTTGCCGCGCTCTGCTATGCCGTCTCCAATGGAATACGAGACATCGGCCAGGTGAAGCTCGAAAGATCGCCCGCATGGCAGACTTCGCGGAGTGGGTGACAGCTGCGGAACCCCGTCTGCCGCGGGAAAAAGGGAGAATACCTTGAGGACAAAAGAGGGTTGATCCCCGGGGGTCGAAGAAACGGGGGTAAAGATGATACCCTATTGATCGCATGGGATGGCACGGGTCATGGATCACTCAGCTTGGAAGACCGGTCCCAATCCATTGAAGACTCTAAGAAAGCCCGTGTTTCGAAAAAAAAGATTGGGGCCAGCAGGCCATTGCTGCCTGACCCCAATCCCCCATCTTCCTTCGAGACACGAGTGCCTGGTGCGATCACCGCTCCTTAGCGCGGCTGGGCATCAGGATATACGTCGGCCACTTGCCAGAAATACTCCCCACCATCCTTCGCAACCTTTATGATGAGGATATTCAAGATCCCTGCCCCCTCGGGGGTAAAGCTAAGAGAACCGATAGGGGTATTCTTTAGCTTGAGACCCAGAATCGTCTTTCGCAGTTTTTCGGGGTCGGTTTCTCCTCCGGCGGCCTTTATAGCCTCGAGAAGGACATAGACATTCATATAACCCCCTATAACGGCGCAATCATTTGGTCGTTTGCCGTGCTTCTTCATGAACGTATCGACCAGTCTCTTGTTTTGCGGGTTGTCGATGGTGGATGCGTAGGCGCTGGCGCCATACATTCCTAGGGCCTTATCACCCAGTTGGGGCAACACGTCCTCATCCAGTATGCTGGATGCGAAAGCGGCTACCATCGGCATCCTTTCTGCCATCTTATAATCATGGAATTGCGGAATAAGGCGCATAACGCCGGGGCCCGTCACCCAAGCCACCAATGCATCGGCTTCCGACAAGTTTGCCAGGTAGGGTGCGAAGTCTACACAAGTGATAGGATACCATTGCTGCTGAACCACGGTCCCGCCCCTTTCCTGAAAGGCCTCCACAAAGCCGGCGATCTTTTCCCGGCCGGCGATAAAGTCCGGACCAATGGTCGATACCTTTCTGTGACCCAGCTTATCGTAGGCATACCAGCCTCCAGTGGAGGTCGTTTGCTTGTGGGTTCCGTTCAAGACGATCAGGTAGGGATACTTGGCTATGAGGTCCTTGGGAAAGTCCATGGATTTGAGATTGATCACCTTGTTCTTGTTGATGTAAGGCTGGATTGCGTTGACCACCCCGGAATGCTGGGGCCCTATGATGGCAACCACCTTGTCCCTCTCCACAAGCTTTCTTGCCTTGTCCAGACTCGTCGTTGGGTTGGTTGCCGAATCTTCCACGATCAGCTCGATCTTTCGCCCCCCAACCTGCCACCCCGCATCATCAAGAGCCAGTTCAATCCCATTCTTGACTTTGGGACCTTCATGGAGCAAAGGACCGGTCAGTGGTAAGAGGGCACCGATCTTTATGGGTGCCGACTCTGCCGCAGCTGCCGTCCAGGTAGCAGGAAGACCGGGAAAAAAGATGATACCAATCACCAAAATACCAGTCAGTGAAGCGAAAGACCTTTTTCTGCCAAACATGGACACACCTCCTTCATGCGCTATTCATTTCATCAAGATAGTTGCCAACCCAACAACGTACCAAGATTTTCTCTTGGCTAGCCTATGACCCCTTTCACGGCTTTTCCTCAGGTCAACCCATGCTTACCCCCGAAGGCACTCGCCAGAGGTCGTCCCCCGGGGCCTTTTTCCTTTAAAAGGAAAAAACCCCTTCGGCAGACCTCCCTTTTTGGTAGGATGGGAGGTGCGGTCCCGATTGCAGCTTCACCGCACGGTGTTCATACCATACACCGGCGCAGAATTCTACCCTTTTTCTAGGATTTTCTCAAATTCAGGATTCATGGTGACCGCTGCCCATACTCAATAGATCCTCAGATTCTCAAGAGAAGGTAATCGCGTTGGGTTATCGAGGATTTCGAGGTTGCGAGGTATGCAGCTGGCAACATGAGTTTTTCCCTCCATTTGCACCTCTTTGTCTTGTCGCGCGACCCCTTTCCTCCGGGTTCTAAAGGGTGTCCAGATATGCCGTGATGTCCTGTTTCCCCTCCCACTCAAGTAGTTCATCTATCTTGGGGTCGTCGGTGATGACGGATTGCATGTACTTGATAAAGCCTCTCTGGATGTTGCGTCTCCGGTTGAGATCGAGCTGGAGGTAGGTCATGGTGGACTGAACGCTGTCACGGCCTAGGCGGTTTTTGATGTCCTTGATGGCGTGGCCCCGATGAAGAAGATCCATAGCCCGCGAGTGTCTGAAGGAGTGGACGGGGGTGTTCCACCCTGGTTTCGTCCGCCGTGAGCCGGAGGGGAACCGAGGTGTCAAGTTCGATGGGAGATGGCCTTTTGCATGAAAAAAGACGAAAATCATCTTCCAGGCTGCATGTCGATATTCGGCTTAGATGAGGAGGCCCGCCGGGTGTACCGGGGCCACATCAAACCCGTTATCGGAAGGTGGGACCTGCGAGTCGTGAGAGGGCGTCCCCCACCCAGGGGAATCCTCTTGGGTTTTGACCAGGTTTAAGTACTTGACAAGGGTCCATCTTTTAGGCATTTTGGGCCTCAACCAACAACAGGATCTCAACCCTAGACCAGAGAGTGCCATGGGCGTGAGCAACCTTAAGATCCCATTTCCCGAAATAGAGGGAGGCGAGGCATTGCCTCGCGAGTGCGGCTTATCGGTCCCGAGATACAAAAACTAAAACAGCAGAAGGAGGGAAAAATGAGCAAAAAGGTCTGTTACCTGTTATCGGGTTTTCTGGTCCTCGGTTTGTTTGGCCTGCAATCTACAAAGGCTGAATCTACGCCAAAGGTTCTATCTTTGGCTACTAAACCGGCGGGAACCACCATTTACTTTATAGCGGCTGGCATGTCAGCAGTATGGACCAAGCACGCCGGTGTCCAGGTGAGGGTTGAACCCATCCCGAGCATTAAACAGTGGGGCCTGCTCATGGATGCAGGGCAAGTTGATCTGGCCATAGATAATGCTGTTGACTCTGGCGGGGCCTACCGGGCCGATGAATTGTTCAAAGTAGGCAAAGGAAAGCTGACTTCTTTTCGTTTGCTTGGAGCCGGACACAACACTTTAATGACCTACTGGACCAGGCCCGATGCCGGCATAAAATCGATTGAGGATTTCGCAGGCAAGAGGGTGGTCATCGATGTGCCCCCCGGGGCGCCCACTGCCAACGCCCTCGGGAAGAGCCTGGTCGACGACTACTATAAGCTGAAGGGCAAGTACATTAGATTAACCATAGGAAACCCGGAAGAGTGCGCCAATGCCCTTATTGAAGGAAGGCTGGACGTTTACCAGTTTCCATGGACCCCCATGGCTGAACGGGTGCATAGAGCTGTCGGCGTCCAGACGGTTCCAGTCCCCAAGGCGGCGGCGGAATACGTGGCGAAGAAAGTGCCGGGGATGTTCCCGGGAGTGGTCCCGAAGGGTCGGTATGGATTGAAGGAGGAGACCCCTTGTATTGCGTGGAAAGGACAACTCTTTGCCAGGGAAAGTTTGGATGAACAACTGGTATATACGCTGCTTGACACTATTTACAGCCATTTGGATGAGCTGCACCCTGTGCATCCCATGGCTAGAATGTGGGTTCTACAAAATGCCACAGATTCTCCCACCGTCCCCTTCCACCCCGGAGCCATCAAATTTTACAAGGACAAGGGCGTGTGGACCCCGGCTTTGGATCGATTACAGCAAGAGAACCTGGCGGCGGGGAAATAACAGCCACGAAAGGGGGCGCCTTTACGATGCAGGTGCAAGGGCCCCCTTCTTTTCAATAATCATCTCAAGGCAGGGAGCACAACGCGAGCATAAAAACCGCTCTTTTTTTGTGAGATGGTTCGCATAACATGAAGCGAACCGGGTTTATTTTTTGAGTTTTTCGCAAGACCAGCCTGGAGGAACCATGCCAAGAGAAAAAGTTCGCCTCGCGATGATGGCGCCCACTCTGAACCTCTGCAACTACCTCTTCGGAATCGAGCAGCCGCGACCTGCGGCCGCCTGAGAGGTTCTAAACAGACATGACCAGGGCAATAAAGGGTGGTCAAGGGCGTCTCATTCATTGCTCCACAATTGAATCGACTTTTTTTGGACACTTCTCATAGGAGGTATCATTTGAATGACAGAGTACGCTGTGGTAGGAAAGGGGGTCCCACGGATTGACGGGATACCCAAGGTGACGGGAACGGCGACCTATGCAGGGGACCTGATTTTGCCGGGAATGATCCATGGGAAATTGCTGCGTAGCCCTTATGCCCACGCCAACATCGCTCACATAGACACGAGCAAAGCGGAGAAATTGCCCGGGGTCAGGGCGGTCATTACGGGCAAGGATTTTCCCGGGAAACTGGTTGGTTTTATGAAAAAATACAGCGACCGTCCCCCTCTGGCCGTAGGGAAGGTGCGCTATGTGGGGGAAGCCGTGGCCGCGGTCGCAGCAGAGGATGAGGATACGGCAGAGGAGGCCCTGGGGTTACTATCCGTGGAATATGAGGAGTTGCCCATGGTCTTA
Source organism: Pseudomonadota bacterium (assembly GCA_043806375.1). Classification (GTDB taxonomy): domain Bacteria; phylum Desulfobacterota; class DSM-4660; order Desulfatiglandales; family HGW-15; genus JAZDGZ01. Next base: position 7,678 of record JAZDGZ010000684.1, read on the forward strand.
ACAGCGGAGGAGGCCATGCGGGAAGGTGCCGTTTTGGTCCACGAAGGAAAGCGTAGGAATATTGCTGCAGAGAGTCACTTCCAATTTGGGGATGCGGAAAAAGGTTTAAGGGAATCGGATTATATCCGGGAAGAAACCTTTACCACCCAGCGAATAAGCGTTGGTTTTATTGAGCCCCATGCTGCTTTGGCTTCGGTTGATGCCTCTGGAAATGTTATTTTTCAGGGTTCCAAGCAGAGCCCGTACATCACTTTGCGCCACCTGTCCAGTGGGTTAGACATTCCCTTGAACAAGATACGGATCATTACCCCTTATATTGGAGGCGCTTTTTCGGGCAAGCACGATGCCCATGATCTGGATTTCGCAGCGGTGTTATTATCTCAAAAGACGGGCCGGCCGGTGCGGATTGTGGTCTCCCAAAGCGAGATCATTGGTTCTTATCGCCAGAGACACGCAAAAGAGATGTGGCTTAAGTTGGGTGTTAAGAAGGACGGCACCCTGGTGGCTGCAGACTGCCGACTTATTGCAGAAGGAGGGGCCTATATGGGAGTCGGGCCTCTAAATATCTATATCCTGGGAACGTCTCTCAATCTGCCTTATCGGTTACCCAACATCAGGTTCGAGGGCTACCGGATCTATACCAACAAGCCCATTTGCGGAGCGGTACGAGGACAATCCAATGTGGTGAGCAGATTTGTTTTTGAATCCTTGTTGGACATGGTTGCCGATGACATCGGAGTGGACCGGGTGGAGATCAGGCGAAAGAACGCTGTATATGCCGGATATATCACGGCAAATGGGATGCATGTCGACAGCTGCGGACTCACCGAGTGCATTGAGCGAGTGACCGAGAAGATAGGCTGGAAAGAGTCGCGGAAAAAGAAACGGCCCTACCGGGGGGTCGGTTTTGCCTGCGGGAGCCTGCCTTCCGGTGCCCGCCTCGGGGGTCATTTTGGCGCGATAGCCCTTGTCAACGTGCTGGAAGATGGCACAGCCGTGCTCCATCACGGGGGAACTGAACTTGGCCAGGGGATTGACACGATCATGGGCCAGATGGTGGCTGAAGTGCTGGGTCTTCATGCCCAGGATGTTCAGGTCGGAATAGAAGACAACACGGTCAGTGCCCTTGCACCAGGCATGTTTGCAGA
>JAZDGZ010000685.1:0-2602 GCA_043806375.1 Pseudomonadota bacterium
TCGAACATGATATGTCTGTGGTGATGAGCATCTCCAAAAAGGTCGTGGTTTTTGACTTCGGGGTCAAAATTGCAGAGGGGTCTCCGGAATTTGTTCAAAAACATCCTCAGGTGATCAAGGCCTATCTTGGGGATACGGCAATCATTGACTAGGAGATTGCAGGAAAGAGCCCCGGAACCTAAGCAAAATGAACGAGACCGATCTTAAGATAGAACGCGTGGACCAGGAAACCCTTTCTTCGCTGGATCAGTATACCTTTCCCCAGATCCTGTTGAGGCAGGCCGGACGACTGGGATCCGAAAGGGTTGCCATCAGGGAAAAAGCCTATGGCATTTGGCAGACCTATACCTGGGAGGATTACCTCAGTTATACAAAACGCGTTGCCTTAGGTTTGAAATCGTTGGGCCTGGAAAGAGGTGAAAACGTGGGGCTCATTCTGGATAACCACCCGGAATGGCTCTTCGCAGAACTGGGCTCCCAGGCTATAGGCGGCATTACCGTTCCATTATTTACTTCGGCTGTGGCCAAGGAACTGGTCCATGGACTGAACCGCGTAGAGGCGGCATATGTCTTTGCACAGGACCAGGAGCAGGTGGACAAACTCCTTGAAACAAGGCATGAATTGGGCCACGTCAAGCGTATTATCTACGTCGACCCCACCGGCATGAGGACCTACCGGAACAATCCGTGGCTGATCAGTTTCAGTGAACTCCTGGAAATGGGCGAGGCCCTGGATGAAGAGGATCCCGAGCTATTTATAAAAGAACTCTGGGTGGGCAAGTCGGATGACGTCGCCCTGATGATCATGACATCGGGGACCACGGGGCTGCCGAAGCTGGTCATGCTGAGCTACGAAAACTTCAATGAAATGGCCCGCAAGTGGCTGGAAACCGCCCCCGTCGGCATCGGCGACAACTGGATTTCCATTACGCCCACGGCATGGATTGTCGACCAGTTCTGGGGTGTGGGGATCACCCTGTCCGGCGGTATGGTCATGAATTTTCCTGAGACCTCTGAAACGGCTGTCGTGGATTTCAGGGAGATCGGCCCTACGGTCATCGTCACCTCATCCAGGTTCTGGGAGGAATTGGCTTCGAAAATCAGGGTCAAGATCAGCGACTCCGGGCGCATCAAGCGCAGGCTCTATCACCTTTCGCAGGAGATCGGCGGGGCGGTTGTGGACCTGGAATCCCATGGCAAACCGGTTCCAGTCAGGCTTCAATTGCTGAAGTGGATCGCCTCTCGTCTCGTCTCCCGGCCGCTCATGGATCGGGTGGGTTGCCTGGGGTTTCGCGCCGCCTATACGGGGGGGCACCCCATCAGCCCCGATGTGATTCGCTTTTTCAGGGCAAACGGGCTGAACCTGAAGCAGTGCTACGGCCTCACAGAGACAGGAGGGATTTTCCAGGTGCAGCCTGATGATGAGGTGAAACCCGAGACTGTGGGTAAACCCCTTCCAAGGACAGAGATCAGGATCGCCGAGGACCAGGAGGTCCTGGTATCCAGCAAGTCTAATTTCGTAGGGTATTACCAGAATCCCGAGGCGACTGCCGCGGCGTTGAAAGAGGGGTGGTTTCATACGGGCGACGCGGGCTATCTGGATGACGACGGGCATCTGCTGATCATCGGCAGAAAAGAAGATATCATGCGCACCAAAGAGGGGGAGGCCTTCTCTCCCGATTTCATCGAGACCAGGCTCAAGTTCAGCCCCTATATTAAGGAGGCGGTTATCTGGGGAGAAGGGCAACCCTATCTCACTGCTTTTATCAACATCGATTTCGGCAACGTGGGCAACTGGGCGGAAGACAGAAAGATCCCTTACACCACTTACACCGACCTGTCTCAACAGCCGGCAGTGGAAGAGATGATCAGGGGAGAGGTCCGGCAGGTCAATACGCAGCTGCCGAAACCCATGCAGCTCGCCAAGATCATTTTGCTCTACAAACTACTGGATGCGGACGACGAAGAACTCACCAGGACGGGCAAGGTGCGCCGGAAATTTGTTTTTCAGCAATATAAGGACCTCATTGACGCTATGTATGCCGATAGGACCGAGTTGCCGGTAAAGGGCCAGGTGCAGTACAGGGATGGACAGGTGGGGATCATCGAGACAACCGTCAAGATTTTGACGGTATAACGAGGAGGCTGAACTGCAATGGAATTTTTCTTATATCTCCTGGTGAACGGCATATCACTCGGACTGCTCTATGCCCTTTCCGCCCTGGGCTTTGTCATGATCTTCAAGTCGAGCAGTGTCTTGAATCTGGCCCACGGGGAACTCCTGGCCATCGGGGCCTATGTCTTTCTCCTTTTCTCTTCCTGGGCCAATTTGCCCATCCTTCTGGCCTTTGCCCTGACCCTGATAGGCACCTTTGCCCTCGGTTTTATCGTGGAGCGCCTTTTCCTGCGGCCCCTGATCGGGGAAAACCTGATTCAGGTCATCATGATGACCCTGGGGCTGGGGATCATGTTCAAGGGGTTATTGCTTTTCATCTTTGGGGGAGACATTCACAGTTATCCCGATTTCTTGCCCGAAGGCCTCTCCATGCGGTTGGGCGCCATCGAGATTCCTTCCGTGAACGTCGCCACCCTTATCATTGGA
>JAZDGZ010000686.1:0-2845 GCA_043806375.1 Pseudomonadota bacterium
CGTATGAATGGGCACCTGGAAACCGAGGAGCGAACGGGCTTCATGGCCCATGGATTTGAGGGTCATGGCAAAGAGCGCCACGCTGACCTGTTCCCCCGTGGCCATGAGAACGTCCAATTCCCTGGGGTCAGGGTCTTCGCACGTCTGTCGGGCCAAACGGATCAGGCCGTCCGTCTGACCGGCCATGGCTGAGAGGACGACCACCATCTTGTTTCCCTGCCTATAATATTCAAGCACCCTGTTTGCAACGTTTCTTATTTTTTCGACACTGCCGACCGAAGTGCCTCCATACTTTTGAACGATAAGCGACATATCTACCCTCTATTCATGCCAAAGTTGTGAGCGTTGGAACATCCTTGTAAGTTTTTCTTCTACTAGATTTGAACGGAGGAAACAAGCCCATTATTTCCTTCACCGTTGCCTGAGCCTCTCAATGACCTCAACGACCCTGGGGTGCAGCCCGGTGAGGGTAATCTCCCTCCGATGGTCGTCCAGGATGCGGAGTTCCACCTTGATATTGTGCTCCGGAAGGATTTGAGGCCACCGGTCTGCCCACTCCAGGACCACGACCTCGCCGCTCTGGAGATATTCTTCAAGACCCGCAGATATGAATTCTGAGAGGGTTTCGAGCCTGTAGACATCCATATGGAAAAGGGTCACCCTTCCCTGGTATTCGTTAACAAGGGCGAAAGAGGGACTCGTTACAACGGTGTCGGGGCCTATGCCCAGGCCGAGGGCGATGCCCTTGGTCAGCCATGTTTTCCCGCTCCCCAGTTCCCCGGCCAGGGCAACCACATCCCCCGGGATGAGACAGGAACCGAGTCTCCGGCCGAATTCGATCGTCTCCTGATCGCTCTCGGTGATTATTCTGAGATGTGACGCTTCCAAGGTGTCGTCTCCCTCACATGACTCTCTCGCCCCACTGATTTTTACCCACACTTGACACGGCGGTATTTGGGGGTTTGGGTATAAGTGCGCCAAAATAAGGAATATCGAATATCGAACAAGGAACCGCAGAATGATGAAGTTTTCAATTCGATATTCGAAATTCCTTATTGGATATTCTGCGGTTTAAACAATGATCTTCAAAACCCAGATAGTTACATTGCCGCTGTGTCAAGTGTGTGCAATGCTCAGCTCGCCCCAGGAGAGGACTCATACACTTATAAGAACAGGATGAAAATAAAAATCTCAGAGAGGATGGTAGAAGTCCTCATCGGGCGGCGGGGTCTCCAGGGGCCATTCTCCTCGGGCAAGGGAGGAGGTCAGGATGGGCAAGACGGACAGGAGTTCACTTGCCAGGATCCCTGCCTCACCCATCTCTTCTGCCAGCACGTCTGCAGCCAGGCCGTGCAAGTAGACCCCGGCGACGGCCGCCTGAGCCACGGGCCATCTCCTGGCCAGAAATCCTGCGATCAACCCCGTGAGAACGTCCCCGGTTCCGCCACTGGCCAGGGCCGGATTTCCCGTCGGATTGACATGAATCAGGCCCTCAGGTTCCGCCACAAGGGTTCGAGCGCATTTCAAGACCAAAATGCACCCGTGTTTTTTGACGAAGGCGGCCGCCGTTCCAACGCGGTCGGCCTGGACCCGGGCAGTTTCCAGCCCGGCCAATCTCCCCATTTCGCCCGGGTGCGGGGTGAGAATGACCCTTCCCTTACAGCCCCTTAAAACCCCCTTTTCTTCTGAGAGGGCATTGAGTCCATCAGCATCGATGACCATCGGCAACGAACATGAGGTCATGATATTCCTCACCAAGGCAGTGGTCTCCGGATGGGTTGAGAGGCCGGGTCCGATGGCGAGGGCCGTCTTCCCGGCCATTAATGCCTTTATCTCCTTCTCGGCCTCGAGGGAGAGGCTCCCATCCGGGGTCTCCGGCAGCGGGTAGGTCATCGCCTCTGTAAGCTTTTCCTCAAGGATGGGGTTAAGACTTCCGGGGACACCCAAGGTGACAAGCCCGGCCCCGGCCCTGAGGGCTCCCAGGACCGTCAGGGCTGCAGCCCCGGTTTTGCCTGTGGACCCGGCCAGGATGAGGAGGTGACCCCTGTCTCCTTTATGGATGTCCCTCTTGTCGGCGCCGAGCAGATGGCTGAAATCGTCGGCCTTGATCATGCGGTACCTGGCGGTTACCCGTTCGGCCACGGCATCGGGTATGCCTATGTCAACCCTTGCCAGGCGTCCTACGAGATCCGCCCCGGGGAACAGGATTTGCCCCAGCTTGGGGAAGCCGAAGGTGACTGTCAGGTCCGCCCTGAGGGCCGTTCCCATGATCTGTCCGGTGTCGGCGTTGAGTCCCGATGGAATGTCTATGGCCATAAGGGGCTTGCCGGATGCGTTGACTTCTTTTATCACCTCTCCGTAAAATCCCTTGACCGGCGAATGGAGGCCCGTTCCCAGGATGCCGTCGACACTATAGTCGCAGGTTGAGATCAAGGGACGGCACTTGTCCCACGCTTCAGGGCCGGCTACCTCCAGAATATCAAGTCCGAGGCGTCTTATGATCTCGAGGTTTGTCATGGCGTCGCCGGTGATCTTTTGAATTTCAGAAAGGACGATAATCGAGACTTTGAGGGCCGCCTGGTGAAGATACCTTGCCATGACATAGGCATCCCCGCCGTTATTGCCGCGACCACAGAGGAGGACGATATGCGCCTTTTCAAAGGGCTCGAAGTGATCCAGAAATATCCTGGCGGCGCCGCGCGCCGCATTTTCCATGAGCACGACGCCCGGGATCCCCAGTTCCTGGATGGCCAGTCTATCCATTTCCCGCATTTCAGCGGCCGTGACCAGTCTCATCCTTCTCCTCCAGAACCACCATCGCCATCCCGTATTGCCTCTCGTCGGA
>JAZDGZ010000687.1:0-3133 GCA_043806375.1 Pseudomonadota bacterium
TGATGCCACAGCAGAGATGATGGTGTCCGTGTGGAGGACGTTATCGTACATGCTTCCAAGGCTGATGATGGTCTCGACCCCAAGCCTCTGGCACAAAGAGAGGATGGCGTCCGTAAAACGGTACCAACACAGATTGGGTTCCGTCGCCTTCAGGAAAACGATATCCCGACCTTCCTGGCCTCCTTGGGCGGCATATAGGAGTCCGCCGGGCGGTACGATTTTTACCAGTTCACCATCTTGAATTTCCACAAGAGGTCGATTCTCGTCAAATCGGTAGAAGAGATCCGGATTGATTTTTCCGAAAACCTTGGCATCCAGCTTCCTGATCATGTAATCGACCATGCCCCTTGATATGTCAAGGGCATTCCCCCAGCCTTCAAAACCGGCGACAAAAAGGGGATTTTTCAACTCCGGCAAATCTTGGATCTCGATACTATCTTGAAACATGGACGAAGTTTGACACCGGACCGGATGATTGTCAAGGTCTACTTTCCTAATTTGTGTTGACAAAATCCAAAAAAAATTAAAGTATTACGGCTTAAAGCCGGTTTTAAGAATGACTTGAGGAAAGAAAAGGTTGACGGATTAGGAATTGTCTATAGAGATTGAAAAAGCCGCATTAGAGAGCGCCTGCAAAGAGATGATCGAAACCATCCTCTTTTCCCTCCCCAATGCCTTCAAGGGTACAATCTATCGAATTGGAAGGGCTCCGGAGCTGATCGCAGAAAGAATCACATCAGGGGTCCTTAGCGATATGAAAGGCGGCGACATCTCTTGGGGTCTTCCTGAGCAGTCTGAGTACAACCCCCCTGGAAAACCATGGCTTGAGTACCGCGATGAACCGGGTCGTCCTCTGGAGGCCATGGCTTGGTGCGTGGAGAAACAAAAGAGCTGGACCTCCGAAGACCCGAGAAGAGATTCCCGCAGCGTAAGATTGCAGGTGGAGGGAACCTTGGAAGATTTCCACCATATGGAACCTGTATTGGTCCGCAAATCGGATTTGCTCTTCGACATGTACTCGTCTCTCCAGTATCCCTTGGATATTAAAGAGAAAGCAATCTGGGAAGACAGTGATTTCGTGGTGGTGGCCGTAATAAAGATCCATTTCCACCCCCACACCATTCGAATCGAAAGTCCTGAGACAAAGGTCATAAAAAAGCTCTCCCGCTCCCTGGGGACCCAATTGCTTTCCTACCAATTACGGCAAGACTCTCTCAGGACCATGCAACAATTGGCAAAGGACAGGTTGAACGCCTGCAACATCCTCGCAGATTCGCTGCGTAATGCCATCATGAAAACAGGCCTCATCTTTTCCCTAGTGAAACAGGAGATAGGCTACCTTCGAGATCAATGGGAACAGTTATTGCTTGATGAGCTAAAAGAGAGAAACGGGAAGGTCGAAGCCATAGAGCGATTAGACGATATTCTGAGGAGCGTGATCGGAGAGACCCAGCCTTTCAGTGAGGATCTGTTGGCCGTGCAAAAGAGGTTTCTCGAACTTTCCTTACCTCCAAAAAAGGCAGAAAACTGGGTGTTTGTACAGATTGAAGAGAGGTGGAGGGATCTTTTGAACAGATGTCCGCAGGATGCTCAGAGAACGGCGAGGGTATGGCAAACCATTGGGGGTCTGAAAAAATCCCTGTATTTTGGGCAAGAGCCTGACATCATTTCAAGATTCACCCGCATTCCAGAGGATCTCAAGAAAGAATGGGTCGATGTCCTCTATGAAGACGCGGACGGCTTCAACCCGCGGCTCCTGGAAAAACTGATCGTGATATTGGGAAAGCCCGCCCTCTGCATTCCGTCCCGCGAGAGATCCAGAAAGACGCTCACATGGCTCAAGGCCCTTGCTGAAAACATGAATCAGCTCGAGCGTAATACCAATTTTGTCTTGCGACAGGTCCTTAACGGGGGCGATAATGGATCCTTGGCCGGATTGCTAAATTCAATGGGGACCTTCAAGAAAAGGGATCCTTTGAAGGAAGGGGCTTTACAGGAATTCGAAACAGGGGCAGAGTTGGTCCCAAAAGGAGAGAAAGGGTCACAAAGCACTTGCTAACCTGTGCGCCTGTAGCTTAGAGCAAGGGGAGTCAAAGACAAACCTGAAATAGGGCCAGTGATTCGGCAAAATATATTTTTCACTGGCTTTTTTTTTACCATAAACCAATGAAAATGTTTTATGATCATAAGAAAGTCAGCGCCGAACGATTGCCCCTTGTTTAACTTAATGAAAATTATTTAGAATTCCAGGGACTAACATCACTCTCTTGACGGTCCCAACGCCCGTAACCAATCTAACGCTTTTAAGGGTTTTCCCCTTATAAAATCAGGACTTCCCTAATTGACAATTCTACGTGAGGGGTAAAAATATAAAATTAGCTTTTTCCGGCCTTTTTTGTTGATGGTCTCGTAAAAAGGCGTCACTCCGGTGAAAACCGGAGTCCAGGACTTCTGTAACTAACTGAAAAGACAGGATTCCGGCTGGAGTTTATTCCCGCCCCGCGGGGCGGGAGCCGGAATGACGGAAAAATGGTCATTTCCGACTTTTTACGAGTTCATCTTTGTTGACCTCTGAATAAGTGATCGCAGTTCATGTGCCTTCGAGAACCCGGGAAGTGATTCCCCTGCTGGCGACATCATGAATCGACCATCACACGAATTGAGGGGATACGTTCGGAATTCGTGCCTCGAACAGGTTTGTTTTGGTACATATCCATGTAACCGAAGGGGCGGAGCTGTATTTGTGCTTTGCCTATCCTCTGATTTCTGGTTTCTGTCTTTTGCTGTGGCTCCGACCTCTGATCTCTGACCTCTGGTTTCCGACCTCTGATCTCTGGTTCCCGATCTCTGTCTTCCCTGTCCTCCATAGCTTCAGCGCAGGAGGATGTTCCTCGCTCGCCCCGTTGAATTGCGCTGTAGCGCACCCCGCAGGGGATTCAACTGGGGCTCCGACCTTATGACCCAATGACGCCGTGATATGTTAGATCTCCATAGTCACATACTCCCCGGGATGGACGACGGGGCTTCCGACCCGGAGCAAAGCCTGGCTATGGCGCGTATGGCTGTGGAGGATGGTATTGAAGGGATCGTCTGTACACCTCACTGGGTGTTGGGGCAATATGACAACACGCGT
>JAZDGZ010000688.1:0-2672 GCA_043806375.1 Pseudomonadota bacterium
TTTTGATTTCGAGCAGTTACAACTTCAACATTCCTCTGCTCGCCTCTCGGAATGGTGTTGTCGGACAGACCCCGGTCTCTTACTTGAAGATGTCAAAAAGAGAACGCTGAACCTTTTTGAACAGGCCCTTTTCTCCCTCGATGATCTTGTCAATTTCACCCGGATCAAGGTGGACCGCGCCGCATTGATCGTTGACGCACAGATCGATCTTGATCCCCCTGTGACCCACCTCAACCAAACTCGGAGTGCCGCACCGGAAACAGTGGTTGCGATGGGCCTGTCGATATACCTCGTCAGCACCTTTAGCCGCTCTTGCTCGCAGTTCCTCGACCTTCTTCCTGTCCTGCTCTTGAAAGTAGATGTCCTCGTCTGAGATCTCCCTTGCCCGGATGATAATCCGCTCATTGGTCATGGCAGAACCTCCGCTTACAGTCTCTTATCGCCCTTGTCGTTGTGTCGTAGAATTTGGAATTTCTCGTTGATCTCCTTTACCCAACGCCTAACCCTCGTACTTTTCCTCGAGAGCAGCCCCACCCCAAGGACGATAAATAGCACCCCTTGAAGAAAAGGAAGGAAAAGCCCAAGAACGCCTAGAACGACGAGAGACCACCCTAACGCAATGAGAAGCCAATCCTTGAACCTCTTCTTCTCTCTATTTTGTATGGGAAATTGGTCGTCCGTTGCGTGGCGCATGTTTTATTTGATTTTTTCTGTCCATAGATCGCTCACCCTCTACTGGGCGAGGCGCTTATATACTTGAGGCCACTATGCCAACACCCCTCAACACTTCCTCCCGAGCGTTTAATCATGACCCGTTTATACACGGGCATTGTTCAAATCCCGCATGCCGTGCACAAAAGGGAAGCGCGAAAAAGCATAAAAAAAGGCCAACAGTGGTATCACTGTTGGCCTACTCTGGGCCGATCCCCTCGCAGTACGAGGCTATCCTCCCTTAATCTGCCAAATTATGTAACCTTTAGTAGCTTGCTATTCTCATGTCAAGAGAAAAAGTTGGACTAATCGGCCAAGGCGCTCTATTTTCTTTTGCACATCCGCTCCAGGGTGGCACAGTATCACAGCTCTTTCTCTCCCCCATACCCGCCCTCTTGTGGACCACACGCCCTTCTCATTACTCTCCTTCGCCGACGCCCTTGGGCCATCCGCGGCGGTCTTCTGTGAAATCTTGCTCCATCGATTGGGGCCGGCAAATCACAAAATGCTTACTCACTTGATTGAGACCGGCAATGGCATTCTTGGAACAGCCCTCAAGAAAATAGGGTCAATTCCCCTGTCCCCCATCACTCTTTTAAATAGGGTTCTCTTGCTCATCTTTAAGAAGCAACCGAGAGGGCACCCAAATGAGAACCACCCCTCAAGCGAAGGCCTTTGACTAAACCGTATTCCATGGTAAAATAGCGCGCATTGAGTGATGAGGAACCCGGACATTGCCTTTTTACAACAAACGAATCGTCTATCCACTGATTCTCCCTGCCGTCCTTATCATCCTTTCAGCCATCCTTGTCTGGAAGTGGCCTGACCTCACAAGGCATGTAGGAGGGGTCAAAGAGGTCAGCGCCTTCATTTTGATCCTTCCCCTTTTGCCCTATGCCCTTTTCAGCATCGTCATCGTCCTGGGGTGGCGTTTCGGCAATTCGGGCATCATTCTCACCTCCCTTGTCCTTGGTCTCCTATACTTTGCCGTCTCCAATACGACCACCGCGCAGAAGATGCTCGCCCCCTCCTGGTTCAGCACTTCACGCCTCCTGCTCCCTTTGAATCTCGCGTTTTTCGCCACCCTTACGAAAAGACGAACATTAACGCCGGTAGGTCTCCTCTGTCTCCTCTTGATCCCCTTCCAGGCCTTTGTCATCATCTTCTCTTCCCGTGCAGCAGGTTTCCCCTCTCCTCAGATCGTCTTGAAAATGAAGGGGGTATTCCCTTTCATTTCAAAGTTTTTCACCCCTCTTTCAACAAGGCTCCACACCGCCCTGAACGGCCACTCTTTCCTGGGCATCGAGATGATTTCATTCCTTATCTTATCTGCCTTCTCAGTCGCCTTCATCTTCTTGATCCTCTGGTTCAACCATCACCGGGATGCCACGTCGGCCGGTTTCCTGGGAAGCCTTGTGGCATCTTCCCTGGCATTCGCCGGGAACCATGCCGGACCCACACCGATGCTCTTCTTCTCAGCCGCCGGGCTTATCCTGGTTGTGACGACGATCGACTCTTCCTTCTCCATGGCCTACATGGATGATCTCACGGGCCTGGCGGGACGAAGAAGCTTGAACCAGGAACTCCTCAACCTTGGGAAAAGATATTCGATTGCCATGGTAGACGTCGACCATTTCAAAAAGTTCAACGACACCTATGGTCACAAGACAGGGGATCAGGTCCTGAAATTGATTGCAACAAAGTTGAAGCAGATGACCGGCGGGGCAAAGGTCTTTCGTTACGGCGGTGAGGAATTCACGGCCATATTCGCAGGCAAGAGCATTGAGGATGCCCTGCCCCACCTGGAGGTATACCGAAAGATGATTGAGACAGCCCCTTTCATTGTTCGGGCCAAAGGGCGGGGCAAAGGTTCTTCGGAAAACAGGGGCAAGGGCAAAGCTGACGGCGAAAAAAGGGTCAAGGTCACGGTCAGCATAGGGGTTGCAGCCCCGGAAAAGGCC
>JAZDGZ010000689.1:0-7519 GCA_043806375.1 Pseudomonadota bacterium
CGGCTCCCTTTGATCCGTCATCCATGTGACTGCCGGAAAATAGGCAGGGCGCCTAAAAAAAGAGCCCGACCAGTCCGTGCAGGGTTCCAACCCCAAGGGCCGTATAACCGCAGAACCTGTGGATCGCCAATAATTACCCGCCTTCGGCGGCGCCAGAGGCGACCAGGGAATATCGAATCACGAAGTCGGCTCCCGCAAGTCTTTACCTCTGCATTGGACATTCTACATTCGATATTCTGCGGTTTACCCGCCGGCGGGTTTGCGCTTCACCTTCCACACAAATTGCAGAGAAGATACGAACTTAGGTTCTAATGAAGCGGCTTTCTCCGGTTTCTATGAAAATCCTGATCGCCATGACAAGCTGCCCCTGCTATTACATCCAGCTAGCGCGTCTTCGATTTTCGGGGAGCAAGGACAAGGATCACCAGAATTATGCACCCCAGGGTCCCTGCCGTGACAAGGTACATCTTGCTGAAGCCGGCTGAGGCCGCCACCATGCCGAGAACGGTAGCGCCTATGGCCTGTCCGCCATAAAAAAAGCTGCCCATCAGACCCAGGGCGAATCCCCTGATCCAGGGAGGCGCTACGTCGGCTATCAGGGCTATGGTTGCCGGAAGGACTGCACCCATGCCGACACCAAAAATGAAACAGGCCCCATACAACAGGAACTCTCGGGTGAAGATGGAAACGAGGAATATGCCGATCGTGCACAGGGATAGTCCGACCAGAATAACCGGCACCCTGCCTACCCTATCGGATGTGCGGCCTGCAATCACGCGCGTAAGCACGGAGCCGAAATAGACGCAAGCTATGAGGAGACCCACCCTGGAAATGTCTATTCCGATCTCCTCTCCGTAGAGAGGCAGAAAGGAGATGACGCTGGCGATGCCCACCATGACGAACATGGTGGCCAGATTTGCGATGATGGCCCTTCTATCTCTGAACCATTTCAGAGTTATTCTGAACGCAGGCGTCGGGCCCGCCTCGGTGCGAACGAATCTCAGCAAGAAAAGCACGATGACTAAGGCCAGGGTCATGATGAAGGCGCTCGCCAAAAAGGTCGCCTTGAATCCGAACCCTTTCAATACAAAGCCCCCGACGGCAGGGCCGGTCATGTTGCCCAACTGGGTGGCGGTAGTAAACAAGCCCAGAGCCTGTCCACGCTTCTCTTGGCTCGCTATGTCTACAACCAGTGAGCTGGCGGCGGGAAAAAAGACGGCGCAGCTGAATCCGTGGAGGATTCTGACGATCATCAGAGAACCAAGGGCAGGGGTGAACAGATAGAGCAAAAAACACAGGATATTGAGGGCCGCGCCCACGATGAGCGAAATCCGCCGGTTGATGCGGTCGGAAAAAAACCCGGCAAAAGGTTGCGCACCCGCGGAAACATAGGGGAGCAATGCAACGACAACCCCTACCTGCGCTATGGTGGCCCCCAGTGCAGTGGCATAAGCCGGCATAACCGGATAGATGAATGCCAGGCTCATGTTATTCAAAAATGACATCAAATAAACGGGAAAAAGAAAAATCTCCTGACCTCCTTGTCTGCCGCCCCCGGGGTTCACGATGGCAGGCAGACCCAGGGCAACACCTCGGACTCAAAGCCGATTGCACCCACAATACCCCGAAACCCGCCCTTCGGTAAAGCAAGATTCCTTGTCATGGTCCCTCCCAGGGGAGGTCTTTTCTGAAGGCGCAATACTTGCCCGGATTCTTTGAAGACTCCCCCCGTGAGCCTCATAAGCGCCCCAAGGCAGTGTAGTGGCGGGGTTTATCCCCGCCTGCTTCTATTCAGACCTTGGTGCCCTTCGACGTTGTCCTTCGAATTGCACAGGGGGCAGATAAATTCAGGAGAATATGGTAACGCCCCGCTCGTTACATCCCGTCTCCTCAGGGAGATAGGGGTTTTCAGCAGCCTGCCAGGGTCTCAAGTCTCGGTTTGACTCTTTTGCCCGTTTTTGATAGCAAAGGATCAAGGAAGGAGGGAAACATTATGATCCCAGGGGCAGTGCCATGGCCTAAGGAGTGGGAAGAAAAGTACCTGAGGGAATGCTGGCCCAATAAGACCTTCGGGCAAGTCTTTCTGGAATCCGTGGAAAAAAATGGTGATCGCATTGCCGCTGTGGAAGGCGACGTGCGGATTTCGTACCGGGAACTGGGAGAGAAAGTAAAGGGTTTGGCCTGCGGGTTGATGAACTTGGGGCTGAAACCGACGGAGCGCGTCTTATTCCAATTACCCAATTCCCTGGAGTTTTTCTATGCTTACTGGGCCTGCCACCTGGCCGGCCTGATCAGCGTGATGTGTTTGCCTCCCCATCGGGAGGCGGAACTCATTCATCTGGGGACCCAGACAGAGGCTTCTGCCTATATGATCCCGGATCTCCATCGGGGTCACGATTACCAGGACATGGCAAAGGAGATCCAGGCCCAATGCCCGACCTTGAGGCATGTCATCGTGAGCGGTGACGCGCGGGAGGGTTATCTCAGTCTGGGTGAGCTTCTTGAGACCCCCCGAAATGAAAACCAAGAATTCCCCAAACCCGATCCGAGGGAGGTGGCCATCCTGCAGCTTTCAGGCGGCACTACGGGCATCCCGAAGATCATCCCTCACACCCACAACGATTATATTTATAAAAACCGGGCGATCATAGAGTGGATGGGATTTACCGGAAAGGATAGGATGATGGTCCCTTTGCTCTTCGCTCATAATGCGTGTCTGCAGCAAATGATTCATCCTGCCCTTCTTACGGGGGCCACGGCGGTTGTATGCCCTTTTGATCCCGAGTCCATCAGCCGAACCATCGAAAAGGAGAAGGTAACCTATCTCTTCACGGTGCCGCCCATCTTTTATCGCTGGCTTGAATTTCCCGACTTTGCCAAGTACGATTATTCTTCACTCCGGCTCAGCATGACGGGGGCACAGAAGATGCATCCAAGCCAGGCCTATAGAGTCGGTAAAGAACTGACGGCCGTATTCATGCAGGGTTTCGGCATCACAGAGGGTACCCATATCTTCCCCCGTCTCACCGATTCAGAAAAAGTGCGGTACGAAACGATCGGCAGGCCCATCTCCCCTTGGGATGAGATCAGGGTGGTCGATGAGGAAGGGAAAGAGGTCCCGCCGGGAGAACTGGGTGAGCTCATCTGCCGGGGGCCCTATACCATACGCGGTTACTATAAGGCGGAGGAGCACAATCGGAAGGCCTACGATGACGACGGGTTCTTTTGGACGGGAGATCTGGTGCGGTCGGATGAATATGGAAATCTCGTCATTGAGGGACGCAGCAAGGACGTGATTAATCGGGGAGGAGAAAAGATCAGTGCCGAGGAGGTGGAAGACCTGCTCATTGATCATCCCAAGGTCAATCGCGTCGCCGTGGTAGCCATGCCCGATCCGGAACTGGGAGAAAAGGCCTGTGCCTACATCGTACCCGAACAGGGGGCGAAACCTACCCTTCGAGACCTGACCGAACACCTTGCAAGGAAAAAGGTCGCAAAATTCAAGTACCCCGAGCGACTTGAACTTCTGGATGCCTTCCCCTATACCAATGTGGGCAAGGTTTCCAAGAAGACACTCAGGGAGGACGTTGAAGCCAAGTTATCAAAAGAAGGTGGAAAATGAAGATGACCCTTCTATCTTGGATCACAGGAGACATGGGATGAAGATCACGGGCATTCCGGGAAGTTCGAGGAAAGGGGGAAACACCGAGGTCCTGCTGGACTTGGCCTTGGAGGAGGCGCAAAAGGCCGGGGCACATGTTTCCAAGATTGTATTGAGGGACAAGATGATCTCTCTCATTCACGCCGATCCAAAATTCCCCGAAGGATTTGATACGCCCCTGCATCGATTTGTGGGGAAAACCATTTGGTGAACGGATTTTCCCTGATTGACAGAAGGCCCTCAGTAAAAATATAATTATATCATATGGTGCAAGGCTTTTCTTGCCGGCCCACGAAGAACCGAAGTGTATTTTTTTCATCCACTGTTAGCCTCCGACTCACCTCATGGGGGGCTAAATGGTGGATGCTTTTTTTCCCTTTTTTCATGGTTGGGAGTCTCCTGATGCCTGATAAACCTTCTTATCAAGACCTCGAGAGCAGGGTCCTGCAGTTGCAGAAGGAAGCACTCGATCGGAAACTTGATGAGGAAAAGTTGAGGCAGGAAAAAAACCGCTTGGAGTCATTGACCTTTTACAGCCCTCTAGCCATAGTGACGCTGGATGAAAGACTAAATATCGTTTCCTGCAATCCTGGGTTCGAAGAACTCTTTCAGTATTTTGAAAAAGAGCTTCGGGGGAAAAATCTGGATGAGGTGATCGTGGGGCAAGAGCACCTTGCACATGCACGTCTTTACACAGCCAAGTCGTTAGAGGGGGATGCCGTTCATGGATCCGGGATGCGTCTTAGAAAAGACGGCAGCCCTGTAGAGGTGGAGTTCCATGGGGTCCCTGTCATTGTAGACGGCAATGTCGTCGGGGCCTACGGCATCTATCAGGATATTGCAGAACGCAAACGAATCCAAGAGGCCCTCAGGGTGTCGGAAAGAAAGTTCTGGCAATTATATGACAACCTGCGCATTGGGTTCGCGGCAGTAGGCATGAATGGGACAATCACCGAGCACAATCCGGCCTTCCTCGAGATGCTGGGGTATGCCCCTGGAGAGATTTCCCGCTTATCCTATCGGGATATAACACCTGAGAGGTGGCATGCCGCCGAAGAGAAAATCATTCAAGAACAGGTCTTGAAAAGGGGCTACTCGGACAGCTATGAAAAGGAGTACAGAAGCAAAGACGGGACTGTCTTCCCGGTCGAACTGAGGACCTATCTCCTCAAAGATAAAGCCGGCAACCCTTCCGGCATGTGGGCCTTTGTAACCGATATCTCCGAGCGAAAGCAGGTCATGGAAGCCCTTCGAGAGAGCGAGGAGAAATACAGGAAGCTTTATGAAGAGGCAAAGATAGCGGAGGCGCTATACCGTTCTCTCTTGCACACGTCGGCAGATGCCATAGTCATCTATGACATGGAAGGCAGGGCGAGTTACATAAACCCTTCCTTTACAGGCGTATTCGGGTGGACCATGGATGAAGTAGAAGGTCGGAGGATACCCTTCCTCCCCGAATCCGAGAGAGAAGTGACGATGGCCGGGATCAAGCAGATTCTTGCAGAAGGGAAAGGCATTCAAGGTTTTGAGACAAAACGTTACACAAAGGACGGCAGACTGGTAGACGTCAACATCAGCGGCTCCCGTTATGTGGATCATGAAGGAAAGCCTGCCGGGATGCTTGTGGTCCTACGGGATATTTCGAAAAGGAAGATGCTCGAAGCGCAACTGCGCCAGGCACAAAGGCTGGAGGCTGTTGGCAGCATAGCCAGCGGGATTGCCCACAATTTTCGAAACATCCTGTCCGTGATATCCATGAAAATCCAACTCTTTCAAATGAAGTTCGACAATCACCCTGAAATGATGGGAATGCTCGATGGGGTGGACACCTATGTGGATCGGGGAGCCCGACTGGTAGAAGGGCTGATGCAGTTTTGCCGTCAGGAGTCGAAGAAGGAATTCCAATCTGTCGATCTCTGCGACGTGCTCAAAGAGATCCACGAATTGGTGAGCAAATCCTTCGATAAGATGATCAATATTCGAGTCCTCTTGCCTGACTCCTTGCCCATTAACGGAGACCTGACCGAGCTGAGCCAGGTGTTTATGAACCTTTGCAACAATGCCAAGGATGCCATGCCCAGGGGAGGAGACATAGTGATGACCGCCAGAAGAGAAGGAGACCGCGCCTTGGTCTTGTTCTCTGACACTGGGGAGGGTATGGATAAGGAGACCCAGGGCAAATGCTTTGATCCTTTTTTTACCACCAAAGACCCGGACAAGGGGACCGGATTGGGTCTTTCTACAACCTATGGAATCGTGAAAGAGCATGGCGGGGAGATCTCCGTTTCATCCGAGCCTCGCAAAGGAACCACATTCAAGCTCTATTTCCCCCTTGCCCCGGCGATGAAAGAGCCGGAAAAGGAACCATCAAATGAGACCGTGCAGGGAAAGGGCCAGAAGATTTTGATCGTGGATGATGAAATGGAATTCAGTAAAGCCATGGAGGAGTTTCTGAAGGACTGCGGTTATCAAGCAGAATCCGCTGACAACGGAAAGGCGGCTCTTGCCAAATACAAAAGCTGGAAGCCGGATGTGGTCTTTGTGGATAGAAATATGCCTGAAATGGACGGCGTCACCTTTACCGAAAAAGCCATCGAGTATGACTCGAAAGCCAAAATCGTTATGATTTCCGGGTATGACGAGTATGGCCCTTCAGGCATGGAGGAAAAGACGAGAAAACTGACCATGGGTTATCTGACCAAGCCCGTCAACATGAGCCATATTACCGCCCTCCTGGGCAGGCTCTTGTGAAATACCACCCGGGTTCATTGCTGTCCAATATGGATAGAATTCATTATATTTTTTGTTTCTCGGTACGTGTCTCGCCATAGCTTCAGCGACGGCGGATCTCCCGAGAAACAAAAAGTTCTCTCCGTGTCCTCTGCGCCTCTGTGGTGAAATTCTTGTTTTCGAGGTAACCCCCTTGCTGGAGCTTTTTGAAAACTGCCGACTCTGCCCGAGAGAGTGCGGCGTCAACCGGCTGAAGGACGGAAGAGAGGCCCTTGCAGGCTTTTGCCGGGAGGCATGGGTCCTCCGAGTGGGCTACGTGGGTCCCCACTTTGGCGAGGAGCCTCCCATCACGGGCACCCAGGGGTCGGGGACCGTCTTTTTTGCGGGATGTTCCCTCAGGTGTTCTTTCTGTCAGAACCATCAGATCTCGAGGGACGGTCTGGGCAGGATCATCTCTGAAGATGAACTGTTCGAGAGGGTGTGCGAGATGGTCCAATCGCACCGTGTTCACAACATCAATCTCGTCACACCGGACCATTTTTTTCCTCACGCCTTCAACCTGGTCACCCGTCTTCGCGAGAGGGGGTATGACCTCCCCATCGTTTACAATCTATCGGGCTATCAGTCAAAGGAGATGCTCCATAAGGCGGAAGAATACGCTGACATCTACCTCCCCGATTTCAAGTACGCCGATGCCCGCCTGTCCAGGCGATTTTCAAAGTGCAGAGACTACCCAGAGGTCGCCCTGACGGCCATTTCAGAAATGGTCCGGCAGAAGGGATTTCTCGACACCTTTGAGAATGAGACTCCATTGGCTAAGAGGGGCGTCCTTGTGAGACACCTGATTCTGCCCGGCCATGTTGAAAATTCATTGGACGCCCTGACCGCGCTCTTCCTGGAATTTGGTCCTCTTTTGCCCCTTAGCCTCATGTCACAGTACACCCCTGTCTCGCCTCAGAAGGACCAGGTCATGAATCGCCCCCTGACCCGGGAAGAGTTTGACCGAGTCTATGCACACGCCATGGACCTGGGTTTCGAGCATTTTTTTGTTCAATTCCCTGATGAGGGCCAGGCCGCCCTGCCCCATGAAACCCCTTTCCTTCCCGACTTTCGCCAAGAACAACCCTT
>JAZDGZ010000690.1:0-2037 GCA_043806375.1 Pseudomonadota bacterium
TCTTCCGTAATGACCCCATCGGCCTCCACCTGCGCGAAGTCCCGAACCCTTCTCAGGATTCTGTTGGCAACCCTGGGGGTCCCTCTTGACCGCCTTGATATCTCAATGGCGCCGTCGTCTGTGATGGGAATTTCCAACAACTTGGCCGAGCGCAGGATGATCTTATGGAGGTCCTTCGGTTCATAAAAATCCACCCTGAGGATCACACCAAACCTTTCTCTCAAGGGGGGGGTCAGCAGGCCCGCACGGGTCGTGGCGCCCACCAACGTAAAAGGGGGAAGGGGTATCTTCATGGTCCTGGCCGACGGCCCCTGACCGATGATAATATCCAACTGGAAATCCTCCATGGCCGGGTAAAGGATCTCTTCGACCACATGGTTGAGACGGTGTACCTCGTCGATAAAGAGGACATCTCTGGGTTGGAGGCTTGTGAGAATGGCGGCGAGGTCTCCCGCCCTTTCGATCACCGGACCGGATGTGCTGTTGACATTGACCCCAAGCTCATGGGAAATGATGTGGGCTAAGGACGTCTTCCCAAGGCCGGGACTGCCGTGAAAAAGGACGTGATCCAGGGCATCGGAACGCTGCTTGGCCGCCTCGATGAATACCCTGAGGTTTCTTTTCAGCTCCTCTTGCCCTATATATTCGTCCAGACTTCGAGGCCTCAGGCTTACTTCCGCGGGGATTTCGTCGAGATCGGGCTCGGGGTCTATGATTTTCTCTCTCATGAAAACCCTCTTTCGAAGATCACGGGAGTCTCTTTAGGGCGGTTTTGATCAAGGTCTCAAGGTCGGCATCCTCCAAGCCGGAGCGGGCCCTGTCAACGGCCTCATTTGCCGATTTTTGTGAATACCCCAGATTGATCAGGGCAGAGACTGCATCGTCGTAGACCCTCTTGTCTTCAGGGGGCGTCACGTGGGACGGCAGGGCGCTCAGGTCCCCGGTCATCTTTAAGGCCTTGTCCCGCAACTCCAACGCGATCCTCTCCGCCGTCTTTTTTCCCACACCGGGGATCGATTGCATGCGGGCGGCATCGCCTCGGGCCATGGCCTCGAGAAGCTCCTCGGGTCCGATGCCGGAGAGGATGTTGACCGCCAGCTTGGGGCCGATCCCCGAGACGGATATCAGCATCATGAAGATCTTCTTTTCAAGAGCCGTCTGAAACCCGAAGAGCACGAAGGCATCCTCTCTGACATGGGTATAGATGTGGAGGCCCACCTTTTCGTCTTTTTCAGGAAGGGTATAAAAGGTCGAGAGGGGCACCGTCACCTGGTAGCCAATGCCGCTATTGTCAATAATGATGGCATTGGGGGCCTTCTCTTTTAGAATACCGCTAAGGTGTGCAATCATCTTTCTAGGGAATCCTCATCCAATTGAGGTGGCAGATGGCCGTGGCCAAGGCATCGGATGCATCCAGGGCCGGTTTGGTCTTCAGCTTCAGGATGAGCTCGGTCATGGCGCGAACCTGCTCTTTTGAGGCCCTGCCATAGCCCACAACGGCCTTTTTTATCTCCAGAGGGGTGTATTCGAAGATCTTGATGCCGCATTGAACGGCCGCAATGAGGATGGCCCCCCTGGCATGGCCGATTTTCAAGGTGCTCTTAATGTTCTTATCATAGAAGATATCTTCAATGGCCATCTCGTCGGGGCGGTATCTGTCCATGATCCCCAGCATGGCCTGGAAGATTTCATGGATTCTTTGATAGAAAGGGAGTTGACTTGACGTAGCGACGGTCCCGGCGTGAATACAGGTCATCAGGTTCCCTTCTTTTTCAACCAGCCCGTATCCGGTCACCCTCGAGCCGGGATCCACCCCCAGCACAAGCATCAGCCCATAGCCTCAATCACGTCGTCGGGAATGTCAAAGTTGGCGTACACGTGGTTGATATCGTCGTTCTCTTCAAGGGCCTCCATCAGATTTAACATCTGCTCCGCCTTTTTTCCATCCAGCCTCACCGTGTTCTGGGGTATCATGCTGACCTCTGCGAGGTTATAGGCGAGGCCCGTGGCCTCAAAGGCCTTTCTGACCTTTTCAAA
>JAZDGZ010000691.1:0-2631 GCA_043806375.1 Pseudomonadota bacterium
TATGGGGGGATCAAACAGTCGACCTGGTCGTCATCGCGGAAGGTGATCGAGATCACCCTCGGCCTGAAAGGGGCGAGTGATATCGTATCGGTCTTTACCGATCGAATCGTCCCGAGGAACCTGTAACGCGCGATGGCCAGATAATGTCTTTGGTGCGGGTAAGAGAGGTTTCGGAAAGGCAAATTTGATGCATTTGTAAGAAGTCCAAGACGAATATTCCCTTCGTGGTTCGATACCTCACCACGAACGGAATATCAAAAGGTTACAGAACTCAACGCCCGTTCGCCCTGAGGTATCGAAGGGCGAAAGAGACTTTTTACGAGACGATCATTTTTTAACAGGCCCATACCCTATGGAAGATGATGAGGCAGGCGTGACCGGCCAAAAGAGAGCGAACTTATATTTAGATCAAAGGGGTTTTCTCCTGGTAGGGTTGATCATTACCATGCTCATCATTTCAGTCCTGGGCGCGGCGCTCCTCACCTTTACCACGACCTCCACATTCAGCGGCCTTTTTGCCAACCGACAGTCAAGGGCCTACTATCTTTCCGAGTCCGGGGCCAGGTACGCCATTCCCCGGATCCAGGCAGATCGGGTGCAGGCGGTGAGCGATCTTCACGGCAAGACCTTTACCCTGACAAATGGGGATAGATTCACCCTGTCCATCGACATCAGCGCCTCAGACAGCACCCTGCTGGCATCGGAGGGGATCGTTCATCAGGGGGACTGGCTGGAGGCAAGGGTAAAGAACACCTATCGAATTCCCGTTGGGTATCGATTTGAATATGGGGCCTTTGCGGGCACTGGGCGGATTAGGCTCGACAGGAACGCCTACATCGACAGCTACGATGCATCCGTCGGTCCTTGGTCCCTCGCCACCCGGAGGCAAAACGGCAATATCGGCACCAACAGGACAGGGAACAGATCTATCGATATCAAGAACACGGCCAGGGTCTATGGGAATGCCGTGGTCGGGCCGGGAGGAAATCCGGCTACCGACATCGATGTGGCCGGCGGGGCGCAGATTACCGGCACCAGAGGGGCTTTGGCCGCGGCGAGGGATATGACGCCCATGACCATGCCCGCGGGAGGGGGAACGCCCTTCGACCTGAGGCTGGATCACTTCGACCAGTACGCCTTCCTCGGAGGAACTTACCGGTTGAACAGGCTGGACGTCATGGATGACGCGGTTCTCACCATATCCGGACACGTCACGTTATATGTTGAGGATCGGATACGGCTTGAGGACAGAGGTACGATCAATATAGAACCGGGGGGCTCACTGGTTATCTATGCCGCAGAAGAGCTGGTGGCGCTGGACGATGCGAGACTGAACGCTACAGGAAACCCGGATCAGTTAATTGTCTTTGGAACGGCCTCTTTTGACCGATTCCATCTGGAGGACAATTCCATCATGCGCGGCGCCGTCTATGCCCCCGGTTCAGATGATACGGTGATCAAACAAAATGCCGAGTTCTTCGGGTCGGTGATCGCCGATGAGGTGAATATCCAGGATAATGCGGCATTCCATTACGACGAATCCCTGGGCAGGGCCGGGGGTGTGGGAGGCGCACTGATCCAGTATTTCTGAGCCCTTAAGACCCTCGGGGCTGCTGGACGGTTTTTTCATAAAACTGGAATTTGTAAGGGCCAAGCTGGATGGTATCCATGTCGTTCAAAGGCATGGTGCCTTTTATGACCTCGCCATTGACCTTGAGTCGTCTCATGCCCGCGCCAAAGGAGATGGTATAGCCTGTGGGCCTCCGACCGATGGTAGCGGCCGTAGCGCCCATGAGGAGCGCTGGGACCCTTATGTCGCTGGTGTCGGCCTTTCCAATCCTGGTGATGGGTTTTCTGAGTTCCATCTCACCCAATTGCGGGCCGCCGATGGATTGGAGCACCCCCATTTTTTCTTCACCGTGGACGGCGTGAACCATATCGAGAACCATGGTCCTTTTGAGGTCCATTTCAAGGTGTTCTCCGCCTGGTTCCACCTCGGTCTCCTCGGAGCCGGTAAAGAGGAGGACATGCTTGCCGATCACGATCGTGTCTCCCTCCGACAGGGTCTGGGAGACGATTTGCCTGCCGTTGACCCAGGTCCCGTTCGTGCTCTGAAGATCGGTGACGATATAATCGGATCCAACCTTTTCAACCTTGGCGTGCCGCCGCGACACGGCGAGGTTGTCTATGACGATGGCATTGTCGCCCTGGCGACCAATGATCATGCTCTCTTGAAGGAATGGGTATTCTCCAATCAGGTTGTTGTTAGACATCAGGATCAGTTTAATCATACTCACTCTTTACCCATATTTCTTAGTGAGCTAAATCTTATTCGATTTATTTTAAAATAGCAAGAATAAAGAAAGAGATTCTTGACTTCTCACGGGTTCTTCGGATTTGAGGTCTTCAGGAGAGGTCTCATGGTTCTCCGATGCCATCTTGTGGGTTTCCGCCCTTTGCCGAGCCCCCGGGGCGGTCCTCTCGCCGTCTCCTCCTGCGTCTTGGATCACCTTCCGGCAACGTCGTTTCTCTGCCTTTAAGCATGAGGGTCACAACCAGTCCAATGATGAGGGCAGCCTGAAGGAGTCCAAGAAGCGCCTGAACGAGTTTCTGATCCATGATGATCAGGGC
>JAZDGZ010000692.1:0-5655 GCA_043806375.1 Pseudomonadota bacterium
TTTCTCTTACTGGTGCGTGTGGCGGATCAAACAAATACCACCTTCAGAAGAGTACTCTTTTTCTCCCATGTTTCTGTGCTGTTGTATCTGCTGCTGCTGGCCTACCTGTCTTTAGTGGAGGGGAGGAGCATTCCCTGGCCCCTGGAAACGATCAAACTGGTGATACTTTATTTCGCCGGCATTTATATCTCCCTCACCGCGAGGACCGCAGAGAAGATCAGGAACAGGACAAGGGCCTCCATGCAACTGGCGCGGGACCTCGTTGTCAAGTTGGAGAAGCAGACCAAGGATCTGGACCAGGCGAAGGTAAGGGCGGAAGCCGCCAATCGTGCGAAGAGTGAGTTTCTGGCGAACATGAGCCATGAACTGAGGACGCCTCTCAACCACATTATCGGTTTCACCGAACTGGTGGCAGACTGGAGGATCGGGGATCTGAACGAAACCCAGGCCGAGTACCTCCGCGATGTGCTTGAGAGCAGCCGGCACCTGCTCTCCCTGATCAATGACATCCTGGACCTATCCAAGGTGGAGGCTGGAAAGCTGGAACTGGATCTCAAGGATGTGAGTCCGAATGTCTTGTTGGAGGGCAGCCTGACGATGATCAAAGAGAAGGCGCTGAAACATGGCATCCGCCTCACGGTGGAAACCGATGGGCTGCCGGAGACCATAAAGGCGGATGAGCGGAAGTTCAAGCAGATCCTGTATAATCTTCTGTCCAACGCCGTGAAGTTCACACCGGATAGGGGGGAAATCCACGTGACGGCGGATTTGGTTTCGGATTCTGGAATCGGGAAGTCGGAATTGGAGAAGGAAGGAAAGGGCAGATCCGCAATCTTGATCAGCGTCCGGGATACGGGGATCGGGATCAAGAAGGAGGACCTTGACCGGATCTTCCAACCTTTTGAGCAGGTGGACAGCTCGGCAAGCCGCAGGTTCCAGGGCACCGGCCTGGGGCTTTCCCTGACCCGGAGCCTTGTAGAACTGCACGGGGGCAGGATCTGGGCGGAGAGCGAGGGGGAAGGAATGGGCAGCAGATTCCTCTTCGTGATACCCTTTCAGGATCCCCAATAGGTGCCCGTAACGTCATTCCCAATTCGATGCAGCGACTGGCAAACAAACCTGCCTACTCACCTTTACTGCCATGCTACCGAAGAAATTGAAACCCGAAACACTTTCGGTTACAATTCCCAGGCATGACTACCGGGCGATCCGGCAAAGAGATCGCACCTGGAACAGCATTGTTGAAGGAGGATACACCTATCATGAGTGACGAAGCCGTGAAAAAAAAGACTCAGGAGACAGCAAAAAAGCTTTTCGGCAAAGGGATCAAGATGGCCCCTCCCTACATGACATGGAGGGAATTTGATAAAGAGATTGCCGGCGATTTCTCCATGTTCATCACCGGCAATCTTTACTCCAGGACCGTTCTCACCTTGCCTGAAAGGCAGATGGTGGCCTGCGCGATGCTTGCAGCGATCCGTGCGAGGGAAGAGTTGAGGCTCCATGTGAATGCTGCATTGAATGTCGGATGCGACCCCAGAAAGCTGACGGAGGTCTTTTTTCAACTCGCCCCTTATGCCGGCATGCCCGCGGTTAACGAGGCACTCGAGGTTTACCGGGACGTTCTCAAGGAGAGGGGGGAATGGCCGATTAAGAGTCCTTGACATTTTTCCCTGAAGGACGCATAAGGGATTTTTTGTTTTTCACCCTTGCCAGAGACACACGTCCCATGCTGCAGACACGTAATTTCAGTATTATCGCCCATATTGACCATGGAAAGTCCACCCTGGCCGATCGTTTGATTCAACATGCCGGCATGGTGAGTCCGCGGGAATTTCGCGACCAGATCCTGGACACCATGGACCTTGAACGGGAAAGAGGTATTACCATCAAGAGCCATACAATCACATTGCCCTATATAGGAAAGGACGGGCGGGAATTCGAGCTCAATTTGCTTGATACCCCCGGGCATGTGGATTTTTCCTACGAGGTGTCCCGCTCCCTGGCTGCATGTGAGGGCGTTCTGCTGCTTGTGGACGCCTCGCAGGGGGTGCAGGCGCAGACACTCTCCAATGTCTATATGGCCATGGATCATAATCTGGCGATCATTCCGGTGATCAACAAGATTGACCTCCCGTCCGCTGATGTGGATCGGGTCAGGGAGCAGATCGAAAATGAACTGGGCCTTGATGCGGAGCAGGCACTTCTGTGCTCTGCAAAAGAGGGGATAGGCACCGAAGCGGTGCTTGAGGCCATCGTGGAACGGATCCCCCCTCCCCCCGGCGATCGTGGCGAACCGCTGAGCGCCTTGACATTTGACGCCCACTACGACCCTTTCCGCGGGGTGATCATCAGTTGCCGCCTTTTTGCGGGGACCGTGCGGCCCGGCGACATCATCCGCTTTATGTCCAACAATGCCACGTACAAGGTGGAGGAAGTGGGTATCTTCCGGCTCACCAGGACCCCGCGCGAAGAGCTTTCGGCCGGGGCAGTGGGCTACATTATTTCGGGTATAAAGACCATCAGCGACACGAGGATCGGGGACACCATCACCCTTGATGCCCGACCGTCCCCGGTGCCCCTTCCCGGATTCAAGGAGGCCAAGTCAGTGGTCTTTTCTTCCCTCTATCCCATGTCCTCGGAGGACTATCAAGGCCTCACCGAAGCACTCGAAAAGTACAAACTGAATGATGCCGCCCTGATGTATCAAAAAGACTCATCGGTAGCCCTCGGCCAGGGTTTCCGCTGTGGCTTTCTGGGGTTGCTGCACCTGGAGATCGTCCAGGGGCGACTTGAGCGCGAGTACGATCTGTCCTTTGTGATGACGGTCCCCAGCGTCCAATACCGCTTCACCCTGCAGGACGGCAGCACCGTGACGGTGGACAATCCGCAGTATTACCCGGACCCCCTCAGCATCCGAGGTTCAGCCGAACCTTTCATCAGGGCCATGATCCTCATGCCGGAGCGGTACATGGGCGTGGTAATGAAGCTCTGTATGGAGCGCCGCGGGGTGAATTCCCGCCTTCACTATCCCACACCCGGGCGGGTCGAAATCAGCTTTGACATGCCGCTGGCCGAGGTGATCGTGGACTTTTACGACAAGCTCAAAACCATCACCCAGGGGTATGGTTCCTTTGACTACGAGCTGATTGACTATCGTGAGAGCAACCTGGTTAAGTTGGACATTCTGGTGAACGGCGAGAAGGTGGATGCCTTGTCACTGATTGTGCACCAGGATCGGGCTCGACAGTGGGCGGTCCATGTATGCGACCGCCTGCAGCAGGAGATTCCCCGGCACCAATTCAAGATTGCGATCCAGGGCGCCATCGGGGGAAAGATCGTCTCACGCTCCACCATATCACCCTTCCGCAAGGACGTGACTGCCAAGTGTTATGGGGGGGATATCACGCGCAAACGAAAGCTCCTCGAAAAGCAGAAAAAGGGCAAAAAACGGATGAAAATGGTGGGCGCCGTCATGATTCCCCAGAGCGCTTTTGTGGCGGTGCTGAAGACTGAAAATGAATAGTGGCGAGAATCCCGGCCTCTATATCCACGTCCCCTTCTGTCGCACAAAGTGCCCCTATTGTGATTTCTATTCCATCACCTCCCTCTCCCTTGTCCCCGATTGGCAGGAAGCTCTCCTGCGAGAGATGCTGGCCTATAAAGATCGGTGCAGCGTCTTTGATTCTCTCTACCTGGGGGGTGGCACCCCGAGCGTGCTGAGCGAGCGTGACCTGACGACGCTGTTCGAGAACCTTTTCAGACATTTCAGCTTTTCCCCAAACACAGAAATCACCGTTGAGGTGAACCCTGACGACATCACCCCGGAGAAGCTGGCGCTTATCAAAGCGCTGGGGGTCACGCGCATCAGTCTGGGGGTACAGTCCTTTGATACCCGTGAGCTTCGCTCTCTGGGACGACGGCATACGGTCCGGCAGGCGGAGCAGGCCCTTGAGTGGATCAGAGGGTGTGGCTTTGCCAACCTGGGTGTGGATCTCATGTATGGTCTCCCGGGCCAGCGGGTATCGGACTGGGTCAGGACCATGACACGGGCACTGGATTTCAGGCCGGAGCATCTCTCATGCTACCAGTTGACTGTCCACGAGGAGACACCGCTCGGCAAAAAGCTCGCCGAAGGGCGGATCAGCCCTTTAGGTGAAGAGAAGGAGAGGGCCCTTTTCCTGCTGACGGCGGAATTTCTTGAGGAAAAGGGTTATCTTCACTATGAGATTTCCAACTTTGCCCGCGAAGAGGCTTTCTTCTCCCGCCACAACCGCAAATACTGGCACCGTGCTTCCTATCTGGGTCTCGGACCGGCGGCCCACTCATTATGGGAAGGTATCCGGCGGTGGAACGTAAACTGCGTCACCATGTACTGCGAAATGCTCGGCAAGGATCGGCTGCCGGTTGAGGGGAGCGAGAGGCTCTCTCCAGACCAGCAGCAGCTTGAAGCTCTCTATCTGGGTTTGAGGACCAGAGAGGGCATTGACCTCTCGCTGGTGAGCCACCTGCCGGGCGCGGATAAGATACTTGCCCAGTTGCAGACCACAAATCTGGTGGAGGTTTATGGGGACCGCGTAATCCCTACCCGGGAGGGGTTTGTGGTGGCCGACAGCCTCCCGCTTCTATTCTTCCCCTCACCTTAACCTTTTCCCGCCGTGAGAGAAGGGATCTATCCACAAGCGAATAAAAGGTGAAAATGAGGCTCCCCCCGAGGAAGAACGATCGGGGGGGAGCCTCATCACATTGGAGATGCCCTCATGTGATAGCGCGTGAAACGCTTGAGGACCTATTTGAGGATAACCAACTCCACGCGGCGGTTCTGGGCCCGGCCTGCATCTGTCGCGTTCGAGGCGACGGGCTTGGACTCGCCGAAGCTCACCTCCTTGAGACGGTTGGGATTGATGCCCTTGGACTTCAGGTAGTCGAACACAGCGTCAGCCCTTCTTTTGCCCAATGCCTTATTATACGCGTCGGTCCCAACAGAGTCGGTGTTGCCTTGGAGCTCGATCACCACTTCAGAGTTATCCTGCATGATCTTCGCAGCCCGATCCAACTTCGCCTTGGCCTCCGGCTTCAGGTTCGATTTATCGAAGTCAAAGTGCACCGAGTTGAAGCTGACGGGCTGTCTCGTCGGTGGAGATGGTGGCGGCGGTGGCAACGGCAACGGTGGAGGTGGCGTCGGTGGCAACGGCAGTGGAGGCGGTGGGGTTACTTTTGGCGGGCAACTTCTTTATGGGTTTTTCTTGACGAAAACGGGGTCGAGCCAACCAATAACCGATCTGAACACGCATTGCGGTTTGCGGTATTGTGGCGCAAGCGCAGCAACGGCACTCAAAGTGACAAAGGCAACCGCTGGGCCGAACGTATCCTGTTGCTAAAGCAGACCTGCCGCATGAGAGCCTTGCCGGTGTTTCCAATTCTTGCAGACGCTATCGATGCCTATTTCAAAGATCAAACACCGGATTTACACCGGATTACATCTAATTACTAGTCAACCCCCCTGAACAGTTACAACTATTCGGTTACAAAATGAGCTCTTCTGTTCTTCGACCAGGCGCTTTCATCATGGCCTGCATCTAAAGGTTTCTCTTCTCCGTAACTGATTGTTTTAAATCTGGAAGAATTTATACCAAGATTGACAAGGAATCTCTT
>JAZDGZ010000693.1:0-3318 GCA_043806375.1 Pseudomonadota bacterium
CGGGGTCTCCCCTTGAAGAGGATCGGCGGCTATAGTGGGGGCGGCCCCTTTTTCTGAAGGGGCTTGGGCCGGCGGGAAAGGGCTCCTCGCAGCGCCCCTGCACCGACTTACAGCGATGGCGCAAAGGGCGAGGATGAACAGAGCCATGATGCTCCAGACCCCCATGACCTTCTGCCAGCTCCCGGTGGCGGCGAGCAGGGGCTTGGTCAGGGCGATGCCCACGCCCGCGCCTAGGGGAATCGCCGTGGTGTAGATGCCGGTCGCCCTTCCAATGAAGTGCGCAGGGAAGTGTTCCTTCACGGTCTTTGCCAGATTGGGAAAGTAAAGGGAGAAACCGAATCCATAGATCGCGGTGAATGCGACAAGGAAGATGAAATCGGGTGCAAGGGGCCTGAGGAACGAGGCAAGGATCGCCACCGCGGCGCCCCAGCTTACTGCCTTGGCCGCACCGACCCGATCGGAAAAGATGCCCAGGGGATAAGAAAGGAGGGCGACCATCATGATGGGGATGGCATAGAGGACCCCTCCTGCCGAGTGGCTCACCTTGAATTGGTCGATCAAAACGGGCAAAAGGGGCGATACGCACTGCATGAGGATGCAGATGACCAGGTTGATCATCCAGAGACAACCCAGCATCACCCACGGGACTGCGCGCGAAGCAATAGGCAATTCAATGACCTCATTTCACAAGCTGCCCCGGCCGTTCCCAAGTCTATGGCCCCGGGTGCAGTTCGTAAGGAAGTTTGAGACCCGTTCACGCCATGAGATTGCCTGGCGGTTTGCTGAAAAAGTGATAGCGAGAAGTTCCTTTACGTGAGGAGGAGTGTAGCGACGTTTGCCATCGTGAGTCAATGGTAAATACAGCCCTCGGTGTTGTGGCCGGGACGTCCCCATTCCCACAATAGCGGCCATCCGAGCATTGGACACTGTCAACCGAACTGCAGCGGTTTCAACTGTACCCGCTTGTGGAGGAGGTTTTTTTGAACCGGATGACGGGCATCGAGCCGCCGCCCGGCACCTCGATCGCTTCCGAAATGTCCAGCCGGATGTGGCAGGATGCCAGTCGAGTTTTTCCTTGACAGCAAGTTTCAACAAATAAGATAATGCGATCGGACAAATGGTACGACCAATTCAAGCTGTAAACGAAAACCTATCTCCCCTTAAAAAAGAAAGATTTAACGATAGAGTCATATCGCAGATCAAGGACTTAATCTTCTCAAACGAGCGGAAAATAGGTGAGAAACTGCCCCCGGAAAGGGCGTTCGCGGACCGGCTGAAGATGAGCCGGATGGTGGGTGGTACGGGAAGCCCTCAGGTCTCTTGAACAGTCACGGCTCATCGAAATAAGACATGGCCTCACCGGAGGCGCTTTTAGGGTCTACAGCTTTCAGAAGCCTCTCTTTGACCTGCTGAAAAGGTTACGCCCTGATTTCTCTCAGACGACTAAGTTCATGAAAGAACCATACAAACGGCATACGGCGATTATCCAAACCCTTAGGGAGAAGGATATCCCGTTATCCGAAGAGTTGATGGCCGCAGACGTGAAGCAGACCAGGAAACTGAGGCACGCAAGGTTCAAATAGGAAGACCGATGAGGGCGAACTGGCGCTACCTTTGTCCCTGCTGGCGGAAGAGGGGGTTTGCGACCGAGGTGGTCCTGCTGAGCGGCAAAAGCAGGCAGAGGTGTATCTCAGGCTTCAATGCCTGAACCAAAACATTATAAGGAGGGGGGCTAATATGAAGATAAGATCTTGGCTCGTTGTTCTGCCCGTTTTATTGGGTATTGTTCTCTGCAAAGGCGTTGTCTATGCCCAGACAACAGAGATACTGAAGGTCGGGACGGTCCTTCCTCACAACTTCGGCATGGGGGTTGACACGAAGAAGGCACTGGAGATGCTGGTCGGTCAGTTCAACGACGCCGGGGGCATCACGATCAAGGGCCAGAATTACAAAGTC
Source organism: Pseudomonadota bacterium (assembly GCA_043806375.1). Lineage (GTDB taxonomy): Bacteria > Desulfobacterota > DSM-4660 > Desulfatiglandales > HGW-15 > JAZDGZ01. The sequence goes on from JAZDGZ010000693.1 coordinate 1,957, forward strand.
CAGCTTATTGTGTACGATGACAAGTGGACTGCGGAGGCCGGCCGAGCGGCTCTGGAGCGGCTTGTCTATCAGGACAAGGTGCAGTATCTGATCAGCATTATCTCTTCTCCAACCATGGCCTCCGGTTTGAACATGGTAGAAGAAAATAAAATTCTGAACCTCTTTAGCGGCACAACCCTGCGGGCTATGGACCCGAAACTGCACTATACCTTTGGCACGTCCACCACTCGCACCAGTCTGATGCCTCTATGGGCGGTGGCGAAGCGCATCTTCCCCAACGCCAAAACAGCGGTCTTCATATCACCTAACGACGAGGGAGGCAAGGCCCGCGCCGCCGAAGAAAAGCGGGTGGCCGAGGCCAACGGCGTAAAAGTGCTCGACACCCTGTTTCACCCACGGGACGCGGTGGACTTTACCGCCTTGGCGGTGAAGGCAAAAAGCCTGAATCCGGACATCATGGACTACCCGGGGGCTGATTCGGGAACCCAGTTCGGGCTGACGTTAAAGGCTGTTTATGCAGCCGGTTTCAGGAACAATGCCCACCTGAGCGCCATCGCCCCAAAGCTGGATGAGGTGATGCAGGTGGCGAGCGTTGAGGCACTTGAAGGCCTTCTTTGCAACATCAAGGCCACCGAATTGCCCGATCCTCCGCCCATGTTAAAAAAATTCAAGGATGACTTCACTAAGACATACGGGAAGTGGTCCGAGGCCGCGTTCCCGTGGATTCCCGCATGGCCCGCCTTGCTCGAAGCCTTCAAGAAGGCTGACAGCGTCGATCCTACGACGGTTGCCGATTATATTGCCTCCAAAGGTCTTTTCTGGGACAGGGTTGACTCCAAGGCAAGAATGGTGAGAAGACCCGATCTTGGCAATACAAAATATTGCGATTCCGTAGCGGAGGTCCTGTACGGGCAGATAAAGAAGGGAAAGATCGTGCACGTAGCGACTGTCAGTCTCGACGAGTCAGTCGCGGCGTGCGAGAAGGTCAATGGACCCGGGTGGAAATAAGGCAAGGAGAATCACCATGGGGCTGAAGCACTTATATTTCAATATTGGTAAGACTTTAGTTTAGCTCTTTGAAAAACGATGCTGCCAATTTCAGTTCATGTCCTGGCGCCATTGCCTTGCCAAGAGTTGTTTTGGCAAGGGACAAAAGGGTTTCTACCGGATTTCTCCCTTGGAGTTCCGCCGAGGGAAAGGGGGTCATCAGAACGGCTTCATCCCTGGTCATCCAGCAGATGCCTCCTGAAATGGGGATGCGAGGGGTGAAGGGAGATGGCCTTTGGTTGACCGCGATCGCGATAGGCGTTGACCTTCTTCGATGTGCCTTTGGTTTGGCCCGCGCAGAGCCAATTGGCGGCC
>JAZDGZ010000694.1:0-8107 GCA_043806375.1 Pseudomonadota bacterium
ATATTTCAGTGAGCTTCTAGGCGAGCCCAATCTGCTCTGCGCGGATATGGGAGGGACCAGTTTTGACGTGAGCCTTGTCACAAAAGGGCGTTATTCTCATAGCCTGGTTACAAGAATCAGCGGGCACAATATTTTTGCCCCCATGCTCGATGTCCATACCATCGGCGCAGGTGGTGGGAGTATTGCATGGATAGACTCGGGAAGAAGGCTCAAGGTCGGGCCGCAGAGCGCAGGTGCAGATCCGGGTCCGGTATGTTACCTGAAGGGCGGCTACGACCCCACGATCACTGATGCAGATCTCGTTCTGGGCCGTATCAATGGGGAATATTTCCTGGGTGGGGAAGTGGTTCTTGATAAAGGCGCCGCTGAGAAGGCGATTGAGGAGGTCATAGCGAAACCTCTTGGATTTACAATCGTTGACGCTGCATGGGCCATGACGGAGATAGCCCATGCGAACATGAGCGATGCAGTTAGAGTTCTCACCATCCAGAAAGGCTATGACCCGAGGGATTATGCCTTGATCGCCTTTGGTGGAGCCGGACCGACGCATGCTGCCTTCATTGCTAGGGAACTTGGGATCAACAGGGTAATCGTTACCCCGATGGCTGCGGCTCAATCCGCCTTCGGCATAGCGACGTCGGACATCCTCCACAGCTTTTCGGTCACCGACATCACTGATCTTGGCGCCCTCGAAAGAATCAACCGGGACTATGAAGAATTAGAGTCGAAGGGATATGCATTAGCAAAGGCGGAGGATATCCCGACGGATGGGATCCAAGTCACAAGATACGCGGATATGCGGTACAGGGGGCAGTCTCACGAGGTCACGGTCCCTGTTCCACTGAAAGTCCTTGAAGCAAAAGATACTTCCGATCTGATGGATCTCTTTGAGAAGATTTACGAAGAAATTTACGGCAAAGGGACCACGTTTCGTGAGGCGGGCATCGAGGCCGTTTCCTTCAGGGTGGACTTGATTGCTAAGACTGCAAAGCCATCCTTGAAAAAGGCTGCTTCTCCTCTAGGGGGTTCCTCTCAAGCCTTTAAGGGAAGCAGAAAAGTCTTCTTTGAGAGGGGCAAGTCGATCAGTACCGAAATCTATGATGGCGAGAGACTCGAAGTCGGGTCCGGCATCATGGGTCCGGCTATCATAGAGTACCGCGGGACCACCGTCGTAGTTTTACCAGGACAGAACGCCCAGGTGGATTCTTACCTTAACGTTATAATAAACCTAAGCTGAGGAGCAAAATGAAGAATATTGATCCCGTGCTTACTGAAATCGTTCAGAACCGGCTTATGCAGGTGGGGAGAGAAGCCGGGATTGCTTTACAAAGGGCCGCCGCTTCTCCCGTGGTCGTAGGGGCTAAAGATTTCGGTTTCAACATAGCCGACCACCTGGGGAGGAATATCGTCTATTCCCTTTGGATGCCCAGGCATGGCACCACCCTAAGCTACATGTTGAAGTCATGTCTTAACAGGATAGGGGAGAAGAACATATTCCCGGGAGACATGTTCCTGGTGAACGATCCTCATGAAGGGGCTCTTCACTTGCCGGATTTGGCCGTAATCTCACCCGTACACTATGGAGATGAACTTGTGGGATACACCGGTTGTGCTGCTCATCACCTCGATATAGGTGCAACCAGGCCGGGTTTTGTGGCTGATGCCACTGATTGGTACCAGGAAGGGCTACATATAAAGCCTATCAAGCTTATGGAGCGGGGCAGGTTGCGGCAGGATATTTTCGATCTCATTATGGACAATGTGAGAATGCCCCACTACCAGGCATTGGACCTTAAGGCCCAGATTGCCGCCAACCTGGTAGCGAAGGAAAGGATCCTGGAGTTGGTCGAGAGGTATGGCGTCAGTACCATCAAGGCTTGCTACGATGAGATTATCCATCTATCGGAGATCAAAACGAGAGAACGGATCAAGATGCTTCCTGACGGGGAGTATGAGGCCACCGAGTACCTGGATTACGATAGACTTTACACCCTGAAATGCAAACTGACCGTTAAAGGCGACACCCTCACCTTCGATTTTAGCGGTACGGACTCTCAATCACCCACCTACATTAATAGTGCCTTGCCCTGCACCGTGGCGAATGTACACAATATTTTTGTGTGTATGCTTATCCCGGACATCGCTGCCAATGAGGGGTGCTTCAGGCCGGTCAATGTGCATCTGCCAGACAAAACCGTTCTCAGCTGTAAGCCGCCCGCACCCTCCGGCGGAGCCTCGACCATCGGCGGATGGAAGGCCCAGATTTTGACAATAAAGACCCTGAGCAAAGCCCTGGAGAAATCTCCCGAGAGCTGGAGGGTCACAGCAAGTTGGGGCTCAGGCCTCGTCAACCCAAACTACTACGGGATGGACCAGGATGGCAGGCCCTTCGTGATGGTTGACATGAATGGGTGCGGTCAGGGGGGTGGGGCCAGAACGACAAAGGACGGCTTTGACGTTTCGAATATCGCAGGGTCCACCAATTCCTCGGTCCCCAATATCGAAACGATGGAGGCCTCCTACCCTATTCTTTACCTGGACCGCCATATGGCTATCGATTCGGGTGGCCCCGGCAAATATAGGGGGGGCGTTTCTCTCAGTTTCTGCAACATGCCCTATGGAATCGGGGCGGTTCAGGCCTCATTGGGGTATGTGGGAAAGACGGTTCCCGCGGAAGGGGTACACGGCGGCAAGGCCGGGATCACCTCTGAGATCAGGATAAAAAGGAACAGCAATGTAAAGGAACTGCTCAGGCGAAGAGTTCCTTCCTATGGGGAGCTGAGCGGAGAGGAGGAGTTGTTCTCTCAAACTGCCGGGTGGGCTATTCAGAAAGATGATGACGTGTTGTATTTCCGTGTCCAGGGAGGCGGTGGTTATGGAGACCCACTGGAAAGGGATCCGGCCCTGGTCCTTCGGGACGTGGTTGAAGGGTACGTGTCCATTGAAAAAGCGGAGTCCGATTATGGTGTAGTCATCTCAGGAGATTCCCTTCAGGTTGACGCGGATGCGACCAAAAAACTTCGTAGGAGCATGGGAAAGGAAGATGATGAAACTCCGGCCTTCGGTTCACATGTCTAACTTTCAAGGACTTCGACCCACATTGGACGGCATTGCAGCAGGCTAATGCTAATTCTTTCAACTCAAAAGGAGGGTGAAAGATGAACATGCAGGAACTCAATCGCTTCAGCGTATTTACGGAGATTATATTCGGGATGCACAGCAGCGGACAACTGGGTCAGGAGTGCAAAAGGCTGGGTGCCACCAAGGTCGCGGTTGTAACAGACTCCGTAGTTGCAGCGATTTTGGACGAGGCTCTTGACTCCTTCGGAAAATCCGGCCTTCCCTATGTGGTTTATGACCAGGCCACCGCGGATCCCACCGATGAGGACATAAACCGGGCAGCGATTTTTCTGAAAGAGGAGGGATGTGATTGCGTCGTAACCGCTGGAGGAGGTAGCGCCCTTTGCACCGGAAAAGGGGCGGCCTTCATGGCGACTAACGAAGGCAGCATCGTGGACTATGAGGAGAAAGGCAAACGCCGTAGGCCGTCCCTCCCCTGTATAGCCATCCCAACGACAGCCGGATCCGGCAGCGAGGTATCCAAGATCACGCCGATCACGAACTCGAAGACAAATATCAAGTCGGGGATTTTCGGCGATGCGCCGAGAGTGGCGCTCCTGGACCCCTTGCTGTTGAAAACCGTTCCACGGGGCCAAGCTGTGGCATCCGGGGTGGATGCCTTGACTCACTGCGTTGAGTCATTCACTTCCAAAAAGGCAACGCCTCTAACCGATTGCATTGCCCTGAAGGGGATGGAGATGATAGGCCGGTCCTTTTGTTCCTCTGTCCTAGGGGATGACCTGAATGCGAAGGGAGAGATGCTTTTTGCGAGTATGGTAGCCAACATCGCGTGTGGAAGCGCAGGACTGGGACTATCCCATGCCTTGAATGGGGGCCTTACCTATCTGTACAGGGCGAGAGGCTATAAGCCTGTGGCTTACGGAGATCTGCATGCCATTTGCCTGCCCCTAGTGATGGAATTTAACCTTCCGGCTGCTGAGGAGAAGTTCGCTCATATGGCGCTGGCGCTTGGGGCAGATGGAAAAGGCGACCGACGGGAAACGGCCATGAAAAGCATAACAAGAGTAAAAGAAGTATTCACCACTCTCAACACGTTGTACAAACTACCCTGGGAGGCGATACCGTCCGATGAGATGGAGGCAGTAGCGGAGCTCACGCTAAACACTCCGCTGGCGGAAGTCAATCCGCGAAGGGCGAGCAAGGCGGAGGCAGTCTCCCTGATTCAAAAGGCGCTGGAAGGGTGGAGGTAACAGCAAGGCTAAATTTCGCCTTGTTGAAATCGTGAAAGTAGCCAACACATATAGAAGGAGGAGGGAAATGAAAAAGCACTTTGTAACGACAATTTTGCTCTCAATCACCGTAATCGCCATTTCTTTTCCGGGGAGGCTCAGCGCAGCAGAAGGATGGCCTCCCACTCTTGTGATCGGTTCTTTTGTGAAACAGTCGGACGCGTATCCCACGAACGTGGCTATCGCAAAGTTGGTCGGGAAGTATACACCCGCCAAGGCGGCAGTAAGGGAGTACGCTGGTGGCACCCCGGGATTGGAAGCCTTGGCAAGGGGAGATGTCGACACCTGGGGGATCGGCCAGTATGACCTATACCAGGCTTATTTTGGCGAAGGTCTTTGGAAGGGGAAGCCTCAGGATATCAGGCTCATCGTCGGGACCTGGTTTTACGGGCCTCTTGCTTTCGGCGTTAGGCCCAGCGATAAGATACATAGCCTCAAAGATCTCTCCGGAAGGAGGTGTATGGTTAAGTCCTTCATAGCTTCCATGAACGATTGCTCTGAGGCCCTATTAAGACATGCAGGGGTATGGGACAAGATAATCGTGGTAGAAACCGCAGGTACGGGGGATTTCGCTCCGGCCATGATAGAAAAAAAGGTGGATACGTTTCTGGGAGGCTTAGGGGCAGCCTATTCGTTGCAGATCAAGCAGTCCGTAGGCTTGGACTTCATATCTCTGTCGGAGGAGGAGGCCAATGTGGTCAACCGGATTCCCGGCATGGTGCCCTGGGTAGCGCCGAAATGGATATTGGAGACCTATGGCTATCCCCCTGATAAAGTCCTCCGCAGTTTTGCCTATTGCTTCGGCATTGCCGTGCGGGCGGATATGCCGGATCAAGTTGCATACGGCATACTGGAGGCCCTTTACGGTGACAATCATCTGGACGAGGTGAGGTCGCTTTCAAAGAACCTCACGGACGCAAATGCCAGCATCGCCGCCCCGCACTTTTGGCTTCCCTATCATAGGGCGGCGGTAAAGTTTTACCAGGATAAAGGAATCTGGACGGACAAGCTGCAGGAAAAGCAGCAGGAACTTCTAAGCAAGCGAGGGTTTAGCAAGTAAATAAGACACAGTGTCGTTCTGCTTCTATTAGCTCCGCTATCTTGTCCGCACAGGGCACTTTAACGTGGAATTCCCCGCTGCTTGGAGCGTGGGGTAGAAAACAAATAAGTAATATTCCGTTTTATCGGCGAAGCAAAGCTGAGCCGAGCCCGCAGCTTGCTGCGGGGAGAGTTCATCCGTTGTGGGGTGTTCAAGATGCGAACGATGGCGGCAAAACTCTGCATGGCGCTCGTTTTTATCTATCATATTCTGTATGCTACAGCCTTCTTCGAGACGGTGGGGCTCTTTTTGAACCCCATGAGGACCCGGGCCATAAGCCTGGGCCTGATAACCCTCTTGGCCTTTGCAACCCGCGCTCCCATGAAATCCAGGTCCCTGGACTTGCTCTATCGAATATTCGCCGGATTGATCATTTTGGCGGGTACCGGGTATATCGTTTTCTTCTACGGGCTTTTTGGGGGAAGGCTCGGCAGCGCAGAAGGCTATGAGGTGTTCCTCGGCCTTTTGACTATAGTCATCGTCCTTGAGTCGACCCGTTTCACCTCAGGCAATGCCTTTGTCGTTGTAACGATCGCCTTTGTTCTCTATACGATATTGGGTCCCTATCTGCCCGGCTTCTTCCAAGCGCCTCCCACCTCGATTACCCTCCTAAGCGGGCAGATATACCTGGGGCTTATGGGTATTTATGGAGTAACAACCGAGATTCTCCTCGATTACGTTTTCGGCTTTCTTGTGTTCGGGTACGTGTTCCGGGAGGTCGGAGGGTTGACATTTTTTGAAGAGATCACACGCAGGATGTTCAGGAGATCGAGGGGAGGCAGTGCGAAGTCGGCCATAGTGACCAATTTGCTGTTCGGTATGGTACAAGGAAGTACTTTGGCTGCTGTGTTGATAACCGGTCCCCTGACCATTCCTCAGATGAGAAGACAGGGTTATAGGGAAGAGCATATGGGGGGCCTGATTGCCGCGGCCGCCGATGCGGCGCAGCTGATGCCTCCGGTCATGGGCGTAGTAGCCTTTGTGATGGCCGACTACTTGGCCGTCCCCTACATCAAGGTTTGCGTCGCCGCTTTTTTCCCAGGGTTCCTCTATTATCTGTCCCTTTTCATCTCCTCCCATTTGTGGGCTAAGCGCAGAGGGATTGACCTCCCCTCGCAGGAGAAGGAACGGCTTCCGGCATTTTGGAGATTGGCCATTCAGTACTGGCACTGCATCGCCGTCTTTATCTTGCTCATCCTCTTGCTGGCCAGCCAAGCCACGACCATTCGACTGGCCATTATGATATCCACGGGTTTCCTGCTGGCTGCAGGATCGGTGCGTAAGAAAACGAGGCCCACGCTTGCCGCCCTGAGAGGAGCTGTGGCCGTCGTAACGAAGAACATGGTGGCAATAGGGCCTACCTGCGCCAGCGCAGGAGTTATCATAGCCTGTATCGGCATGACGTCGTTGGATTACAAATTTTCTGCAGAGCTGACTGAGTTTGCCGGACAGAATATGGTCTTACTCCTTCTTGTGGCTACGGTGGCTTGCATGATTCTCGGCATGGGCCTGCCCACCCTCCCTGCGTACATTGTGGTGGTGCTGTTGGTTTCCCCGGCGCTCCAAGGCCTCGGCTTGTCGCCTATCGTGGTTCACATGTTCGTTTTCTATATGGCTCTTGCCGCCATGCTGACCCCTCCTGTCTGCTTGAACGTATATGCTGTCGCTCCCATGGTGCGATCTCCGATGCTGAAGATTGCTCTCGTTGCGGTCGTGATCGGGGCGGCCAGGTACGTTATCCCGTTCCTGTTTGTATATCGTCCGGGCCTGCTGATGGTCGGGAGCCCCGGGAAGATCTTAGAAGATGTATCCATTGCTCTTGTGATTATTCTTGCCATCTCTTTTGCGCAGAGTCGATACGGGTTCGTGCAGACAACATGGCTTGAAATTGCCGCTGCGCTGGTTGGCGCATTCCTGCTTTTTTATCCCGGCGGAGGGTCCGCATCCTCCTTTTTCTTCGGGGCTCTTTTGTTGCTCCTGGCATTGATTTCCCAGGTCTACAGGTTTTTCAGGCTCCGTTCCTCCAAAATCGAGAGTTTCGCGGGTCGCGGGAGATTGGAAGGGTAAAGAGGGGAGAGAGCCGAACAGGGAGTCCCAGCTATTTTGCCGCCCCGCATCGGGGGCGGGGCAGGCATGACAAGGTTGTGCCGGACGGACGTTTATGCTACGTTAGGATTAACGAATTGAAAGGAGAAAAAACTTTGGCAGCAAAAAGCAAGGAAAAGATTGTACTGAAGTTCGTTTGTCCCATTTGCTCAGAGACCTTTACAGCCCTCAACGCCCTCAAAGGTCATACCATGACAGAGCACGGCAAAGAGCCTGATGAGAAGGGCTGGGGAAAGGAGCATTATCCTTGTCCCGTGGGGCCTGCCTTTATCGAGTGCGATGAAATGAGGTGTGTGGGCTGCGGCATTTGTCAGATGGCATGTTCCATGAAGCATTTCGGGGTGATCAATAAAGAGCTGTCGAGGATACAGGTCCGCAAGTACCTTCTGCCCCTGCCAAAGGCGGTCCAGGTCACCTGCCTTCAATGCCGGGATGAAGAGAGGGAGTGCGAAAAGGCGTGCCCCGTGGACCCGCCGGCCATACACTTTGACAAGAAGTCGCTTCATATGGTGGTTGACGCGGACAGGTGCGT
>JAZDGZ010000695.1:0-10458 GCA_043806375.1 Pseudomonadota bacterium
CTTTTCTGGAAAGCAGACTCTACCACAGAGGCAGGGAGGTCACAGAGAAATTTTTCGCCTTTTTGCAGTTACCGGTCGGCGAAAACAGTCTTCCTTACATAAGGACCCTACTCATATTCGGCCAGTGCCTGGAATCCCATCTTCATAGGTTTATAAACCGCCAAAACATTGATCAGCACAACCGCCATAAAGGAAAGAACAATGAAAAGCCACTGCCACAAGGTGATCGTTGCCCCCCTCACATTCGACATGAAAATAATATAGACGGGTCCTGCCTCCAAAACAATGATGAGGGCGATAAAAATCGCGCTGAAGATCATGTACATCACCCCTCCAAAGCCGGTGGCGACCTGGGCGATATTTTCATGTTTGAACTTGGGATAAATGGCGCCAAGACCAATCCCTAGCGCCACAATCCCAAAAACGGCCATGAAGATGGTGATGGTAGAGAGGAACATCATAAAAGGGGTCACCTCAAGGAGCAAATTAGTGATCACAATCAACACCTCGCCGAGAATGAGCATGGGAAAGACATAGAACGCCAGTTTTCCCCACAAGAAACGCCTGATGGACAGGGGTGATGACTGAAGGATCCAGAAAGCACCCCCCTCGGAACTGACCGCGGGAAAAATGAAACGGACAGAAATAGCGGAGAGAAGAAAGCCGGCAAGACCCATGTTGAGAAAGGCGATTTCGTTCTGGAGGAATTCCAGGCGAATGGGGCTCTTATCCAAGGGCAGGACGCTGAAATTATAGAGGTAGACCACCACCAAGGCGCCCAAGAGAAGCAACTGGGACCACTGGGTATTATCTCTGAAAAAGATTCTAATATCCTTGTCCATGACGGAGGCGAGATCATGCCCCATGGGCCTCTTGATCAGGTTCACGAAAAAGTCCAGGATGTTTTTTCCCCCTCTTCTCCGTTTGGCCTCCTGTGACTTGGAAAAACCCGTAAAATAAATGGCCTCGGCTGTCCATATATTGATAACGACGATGGCAAGGGCCGTACTCCAGATAAGCGTGCCGTTAAAGAGGGGATCCCCGCCCTTCGAATGGGTCAGGGAGGCCCAAAGGGCTTCGGTGACCCAGTGGGTCGGAAGAAAAGGGGAATCGGGCCCTCTCAAGGCGCTGATATACTGCATAACGCTGAAAAAGGCATCAGGGTCCACCAACCTCTCCGGCCTCAAGAATCTGAACATGAAATAGAGGGAGATTACGACGAATATGCTCAGGAGGATGACAATATCCTTCGTCCTCTGGGCCGGAAAGATGCTGACCAGAATCATGGTGAAGAGAATGCCGATCCCTCCCGCAATGACCACTGTCGCAAGACCCATGTGGAGCAGGGAAATATAGTAGGCCGGGCCCGGGCGATAGACATAGGCATAGGCCATCATGATCGGAAGACCAAAGACGACGACCATCCAGGAACTGTCGACCAGGGTAAAGACGGAGCGGCTCAGGAAGACTTCCTCCAGGTGGGCCGGCGACCCGTGACACATTTGAAGGTCGGTAGAAAGATAGAGGTTGGACAGGGCCGTGACAATATGGCTGAAAATAAGGAGGGAGAAAAAAGTCAGAAGGACCATGGCGAGCAGATGATGGGCCAGAAGATCCCCGATCACCTCTACAGACTGAAAATAGGTCAGGACTCGGCTCGAGAGAACGAACATGAGCCCCCAGAAGGCGATCCCCACGGTGATGACGAAAAGGGTCCTCTTTTTGAGCCCTTGGCCTGAAGAATAAAGGCCATTCTTGAACCCCAGGAATCGGGGGCTAAGAAGAAGATAGAGGCTTCTCATGGGCAAGCCTTTCTCCTTCGGTTAGTCTCAGAAAAGTACTTTCAAGATTGCCGTCAACGCCCGCCTCTCTCTTCAGATCCTCGGCAGTGCCGGTGGCAATGATTCTTCCTGCCTGAATAATGGCGATCTCGCAGCACACTTCCTGTGCGACTTCCAGGGAATGGGTCGACATAAAGATGGTCGTCCCCTGGCGGGCCTGGGTCGTGAATATATCTTTGACCAGCCTCGCTCCCCTGGGATCGAGGCCCACCATCGGTTCATCGACAATCAGGACCTTCGGTCTGTGTAATAAGGCGCCGCACATGACCAGACGCTGCTTCATGCCGTGGGAATAGCTCTCAATCAGTTCATCCCCCCAGTGGGTCAGATCAAAGAGTTCCAAGAGTTCCGAGATCCGCGATTCGAGGGAAGATGAATGATCCAAACGATATAGCCCGCCCAGAAAGCGAAGAAACTCCATTCCAGATAACTTTTCATAGAGAAAAGGGCGGTCCGGAATAAAACCGACTGACCTTTTCACCTCAGAGGGGCTCCTGGAGATATCCATCCCGTTGATGATGATTTGGCCGGAGGTGGGCTTCATCACTCCGGCCATCATTTTGATGGTCGTGGTCTTTCCTGCGCCGTTGGGTCCCAAAAACCCAAAGATACTGCCCTCTTTGACTTCTAAATCGATATTGTCAACGGCCCGGAGACCTCTGTAGAGCTTGGTAAGATGGACAAGTCTAATCATGGCGGAAATCGATGACCTCTAACTGCAGTTCTCCTATCAACCCTGCGATCTCAACCTGCTTCTCCAGATTCCCTTCCACAAGTTTGATATGGGTCGCATCAACAGGCATCTGGTTCATGGTCGCATCCATGGAAATCCACCCGTCCAGATAGGCCTCTGTCCATGCATGGTAGTAGAAATTCTCGCGGTTGTAAACCAGACCGGTACAGAGCCGCGCAGGAATTCCCGATGCCCTGAGAAGTGCCACCAGGAGCGTGGCGTGTTCATTGCAATCACCCACCCTCCTCCTCAGGGTCTCCAATGCGCTGGGGACAGACAAGACCGGTTTCTTATCGACCTTGCGGTATACCCAATTCATCAGCTTCCTTGCCACGGTGACAGGGTCCCGATCTTCCCCTGAAATCTCGCCGGCCATGGTCTTGACCTCTTCATCGTCGCTCTCCACATTCAATTCGGACTCCAAGAACCCCTTCATCTCACCCGTACGATCATCGTAGGGAAGGAGATAGGCGCCCCGCGAGGGGAGCCCCTCCCTGTGTATTTCAATAATCCCGTCGACGATCTTCTGGCGCCCGCTGTTCAGTGCCTTCGGGTTGACGCCTCCCCCGGAAATGCCCTCGATTTTCAGCTTCAGATAGGCCAACCGGGTCGGATCAGGGAGCGAGCGATTCGTTCTAACGGCGGCGATTTCGTAAAGATCAATCCCGGACTTACCCTCTAAACCCTCAGGGGCTCTGGCGGCACTTGATCTTACGGTCGTCAGGCCCATAGGCCCCTCTTCTTTTAGAGTCCTTCCTCCTTTGTCAATCCAGATGGTGATCGGCCTTCCCCACATCTCCACCTCTAAGCGGAAGGCTTCGTAGGTCATCTTTTGAATCCTTACGGGCTCTTCTGAGATAACCCTGACCACGGCCTCCCTTTGGGCCATCGTGGAAGGGTCAAAAACAGGGAGGCGGAAGCTGTCCCCCACCTTGAACTTGCGGGATTGAAAAAACTGGTTCATGCTCACGCCCAGCATGGGCGGTTTGCGCAACTTGATCCTCCGTGTCTTTCCACCCTCGCCGTTCCCGGCATCTATCAGAAGCACATCATTCTCGACCCTTCCCGAGACCTTGTAGCGAACAACCCCGGAGTTCATCAAGAGACTGAAGCTCTTCAGAAAAAACCCCTCATCCACCAGGGCCTGGGTGCTGGCATATAAACCTCCCCCCATGCCCATGAGGTCAAGTTTCAAAAAAACCTCATCCCGAATGAAATAGCCCTCTCCAAAGGGCTTGACCAGGGTCACGGCATATCCCGCTTTGTTCTCCCCTAAATAGATCTCTTTCCACTCACGTTGGACTGCATCAATGGCCGATACGGACAGCTCATGCTCAGCAGCCGGTTGCTGCTCCTTGAAGTGGCCTTTCTTGAAGAGGAGAGCGAGCATCGCCACCCAGAATGCCACGATGGCGAAACCCAATAAATGAAGAAACCTTTTGCGCCTTCTCTTCATGATTCCTGCGGAGGTAATTGACGATTCGTCTCTGTCTGTGCCGCCCCGGACAAGCCTTGATTTTTTGCGAGCACTCCTCAGTATAAGAGACATCTATTCAGCCCCCTACCCCCCTCCGCGTCCCACCAAAAAAAAGCGCTTGGAGGGGGAGGAACAAAAGAAATTCGCTGATATCTCGGGATAAGGAGAATAGAACAAGATTAAAGGGGATATCCGATCTTTTCCAATAGCAGGCGGGCGTTTGACAGGAGGTTGGAAAGCGAACCTGAAGGCAGTCCGGCCCCCTCAACCACCCTCCTGGCGAAATCTTCTCTCATGAAGTCTCCCGGCGCGTGGCCATCCGAATTCAACACAAGTGTCGCCCCGACCTCACTCGCCAACCGGGCCACGTGTCCGTTGGTAAGGCAATGCCCTTTCCTCCCGGAGATCTCTAAAAAGATTCCCTTCTCGGCGGCCATCTCAACCTCTTCCCGACTGATCAGACCCGGGTGGGCTATGATTTCCACCCCCGCTTCCAGACCCGCCCGGTTGGTTCCGGGCGCGACAGGTTCGACGATGCTTTCCCCATGGATCACAATCACCTTTGCGCCCAGGGATCGAGCCCTCTTGACGAGAGTCCCGATGAGTTTGGGCGGGACGTGCGTCAGTTCCACACCGGGGATAACCTTGACAGACTGAGAATCATTCAGATCCTTTGCGACTTGAACGATCCTGGGGATAACATGATCGAGGTTCGAAGAATCCGCATGATCCGTGATGGCTACGGCCTCATAGGCCAGGATTTCAAACCTCCTGACAAGCTCTGAAGGAATCAATTCGCCGTCGGAGAACAGGCTGTGCGTATGTAGATCGATCATGAACTCTCTCGCCTTTTCCACCCCGAAACGCCATGGGTATCGAGAAAACCAAAACCGCTCGGCATTCGGGTCAAAAAGACCCTCCGCCTCACATCTTGTACTTTCCGAAATCCTCTGCGTTCAGTTTTTCTAAGATCTCCTGCCACTTCTTTCCTTGTTCAGATTTGTCCTCCGGTTCCGCCTTTAAATCGATCTGTGCGGACTTGTTGATGACTTCGTCTGCCACAAAAATGGGTGCGTCGACCCTTAATGAAAGGGCTAGGGCGTCACTCGGCCTGGCATCAATGGAAATTTCCTTACCCTTGTGATTGATATATATCAAGGCGTAATAGGTGTTATTTTTCAGGTCGCAAACTTCGACCTTATTGACCTTTACATCAATCAGTGCCATGATATTCTTCAGAAGATCGTGGGTCATGGGTCGAGAGAATTTGATGCCCTCCAGTTCGCTGGCAATGGCGGTGGCCTCCAGCAGGCCGATCCATATGGGCAGGGTCCTCTCTCCGCCCACCTCCTTCAGGATGACAATGGGGCTGTTGGTTAGAGGATCGACGGTCAATCCGGATATGGCCATAGACGTAAGCATGTTTACCTCCCTGCGGTCCTTTTGCCCTTATCTTAAACGACCATTATTTTTTGTCAATATAACTTTGTCTTTGAGTTCCCTTTGGAGCCCTGGCCTCGGCCGGTTTAAGGCGACTATGAATAATCCCCCTGGACTTCGCAACAACAAAAATCTTGATTTAAAAATCTGAAGTGTTTATCTATAATCCTCGCTTGATGAGGCATGCAATATGGTTTCCGAAAAGGTGAAAAGATCGAGGGAAAAGACCCTATATCCCTATGTGTTTGATCACAAGCCGGGCTTCTTTTTGAACGGGTTTCTCTACAGGCTCTTCAGGAGGGTTAATGTCGTCGAGAGCATGAAAGAGAACCTTAGGCGGATGCAGAAAGAGGGGACTGTGGTCTACGCCATCAAGTATAGAGGGCAGCTCGAATACCTTCTCTATCACTACAACTTCCGAAGGAGAAGGCTCCCCTATCCCAAGATAGCCTTTGACCTCAACATTTCGATGTTATTGCCATTAACTCACTTTGTAAAGCTCATTTACTCTCAGATCTCATCCATCCTGAGGCACGGTCACCTTCCAAACCCTTATCAGAGCGGCTTTTACAGGAAGGCCATCATCGAGAGAACCACGTGTCTCATGTTCCTTGTCGACCCCAAGGGGTTTGTCAGAAGCTTTATCCATTCAGGAGAGGACCAACTGCAATTCCTCTTGGAAACACAGAAGGGCATGGACCGGCCCATATTCATTGTTCCCCAGCTCGTGCTGTACCAAAAGGGTCCCGAAAGGGACTATGTCACCCTCAGGAGTATTTTTTTCGGCTTCAAAGAGAATCCAGGTCTTATCAGAAAGATCGTTCTCTTTTTTACCCACAACCGCCGCGCCTTCATAGACTTTGGCCGGCCGATCGATCTAAAGACCTATCTGGAAAACCAGCCTTCCCATAGGCCCGTGACCGAGATGGCTTCGGAGATCAGGTCCATGCTGATTGAAGGCATAGATAATCAGAAGAGGGTGATCCTCGGCCCCATCATGAAATCCAGACAACAACTCAAAGAAACGGTTCTTCTGGATGCGCGGGTCAAACAGAAGATCGAAAATATCGCCTCTGCCGAGGGGAAACCGGTCTGGCAGCTAAGGAAGAAGGCAGGAGAATTCTTCGACGAGATCGCTGCAGATTACGACATCGCCTACGTGCAGTTCTTTGACAAGGCCCTGACCTGGTTTTGGAAAAAGATTTTTGAAGGCATCGACGTGGATACCGCCGGTCTCGCGACGGTGCGGGAGTGGGCAAGAAAGGGGCCCTTGATCTTCATCCCTTCCCACAAGAGCCATATCGACTATTTGATCCTCAATCATGTCCTCTACAACAACCACATGCATATTCCCAGAATAGCGGCCGGAAAGAACCTGGCCTTTTGGCCTATGGGACATATTTTCAGAAAATCCGGGGCCTTTTTTATCCGTCGATCCTTCAAGCAACCCAGGCTCTATCTCGAGGTGTTTAACCGCTACATTAAGGCCCTGGTTGAGGAGGGGCATCCCATTGAATTCTTTATCGAGGGGGGACGAAGTCGGAACGGCAAATTGGTGCTTCCCAAGACAGGCTTCCTCTCGATCCTTCTCAAGGCCCATCAAGAAGGATTTTGCAAGGATCTCATTTTCGTCCCCTCTTCCATTGTGTATGACAGGGTCATCGAGGAGAAATCCCTTCTCAATGAGATAGAGGGGGCTGCAAAGGAGAAAGAGAGCCTGAAGCAGGTCATCGGGGCGAGACGATTCCTGAAAAGAAGCCACGGCAAGGTCTATATTCGATTCGGCGAGCCCTTTTCCTTAAATGAATACCTCTCCCACATACAGACTTCATCCCATGAACTTCCACGCAAGCTTGCCTTTCATCTGATCCAGGCCATTAACCAGGTGACCCTCGTCACACCCCTGTCGCTGGTCGCAACCGGCATTTTGACCAAACACCACCGGGGGTTTCTTTGCACTGAGTTGGTTGAGACGGTCGACACCCTTCTCCGATTCCTCAAGAGACACGAATTCCCGATCGCCTCCTCCCTGACGGATCCCTCCAAGGCTGTCCAGGAAACCCTATCCCTTTTGATGAACTGGAAGATTATGGATGTCCTTGAGGATGCCGAGGGGGAGGAAGAGCCCTTTTACTATGTGGAAGAAGACAAAAAGATCGAACTCGAATACTACAAAAACAATATCATCCATTTTTTCATTCCCCACGCCTTCGTCGCCACCTCTCTCCTGACCGGTAAGGAAGACATTAAAGACCTGGAATCCGTCGTCTCCGACTGCGCCTTCCTTAAGAATGTTTTTGGAAGCGAGTTTGTTTTTGACGAAGAGGAGGTTTTAAGGACAAAGGTCTCCCTTGCGATTGATTACTTTCTGGACACAGGCCTTCTGTCCAGATCACGAACGCAAGGGGAGGGATATAAGATCACCAAACTGGGCTTCGATAAGCTGCCCATTTGGGCCGCCTTAGCCAAGACCTTTTTGGAATCATACTGGATTGCCGTCAGATCGATCACTCAACAGAAGGACAAAAAGGCCAAAGAAGAGGACCTTCTCAAGCACATGAGTTATCTGGGAAGGCGCTACCACAAATTAGGCATTGTGGATCACATCGGATCCCTTTCCAGACTTAATTTCATCAACGCCACGGGCTACATCGAGAAGGAGTTCTTGAAGTCTCGGACGGGGTCGGCACAGGAGGAGCGCCTCAATCGTGAGAGGCTCTCCCGGTTCGGCCAGAGGCTCTACGAATTATCCCACTACGGCCAATAGCAGGCTGCTGAAAAACGCACTTCTTAGGTCCCATCTCTCTCTCCTTTATCTCTTTTTTTTGTATACTCAAACAAATAGGCCAGGGCGAGCATGACCGCTGCCAGACCTAGGCTCTTGACGACAAACCCTCCTTGAAAAAAGAACCGACCCATAAAAAAAGCCAAAAAGACCGACAAGATCAGGCGCAGGAAAAAAATCGACACCATTAAATCCTTCAGGATTTTTTCTTAAAAGGAATGATTCTGGAAGGCTTGTCGGTTGTCAATGGGGTCGAATTCTCCCCCTCCGGCCTTTTGCTCACAGAAACCGGATTCACCCCCTCCAACCTCATGGCCTGACCGCCCATCGTAAAGCCCCCTCCATCGATATATTCCCTTCGCAATATCCAAGTCACTGCCTGGGCGGGAAGGGTCAGGAGCAAGAGGGTCACCTGGTACCAGTCCCTTTTGATGTCCGGTTCAATGGATTCAATGCGGGCATAAACGGCGGGGTTCTTCTCGTGGTAGACCAGGACCAGATCCCCTTCTCGATTGCCCCTCTTCTGATCAGGCATCCCTTTCCCCTTCGCAGCCTACTCGCTGTCCCTGACAACACTCCCCGGGTCTGTCCTCAGTTTCTCCAATTTTTCGTCAAACCCCTTTCCCAAATCAACCCCGAGCCTCTGGGCCCTCTTTTTCGCCGCAAGGCCGATATTTCGACTGTCTTTATAATAAGAATCACTCTTCGGCGCACTCGGATCGAACGTCGCTAGGCGCTCCTGCTCGGAGGCATGATAGACGACCATTGAAATCAGTCTATGGATTCTTTTTCCCCCGCACTTCGGACAAAGGAGATCTTCCTCCTCCCCCTTGTTCATAATGAGACGTTGGAATTCCAGATCGCAAGACCGGCACCGGTACTCATAAATAGGCATTTCTTTATCTCCCGGAAATCTAGTCGCATAGCCCCTGCCAGCATTCCTAACCTTGTTTCTATTTCTTACACCATTTCGAACCCCTCGGCAATGCCTATCTTGGTAAAATGGGAGTGCATAGGAGATAGCCAATTTACTCCCAGGGCGCTAAGACATGCCCTTGGTTTGGATGAAAACCATGTTTTTGATTGATATTCAATAAGCAATAGTATAGTTTCAAAAACTATTCATCTTCCCAGTTCTTGTCTCGTTGAAACAAAACCTTTTTCACTAACTTCCTACCTATTTAATCAAGAAGGAGAGTTTCCGATGAAAAAATTATTGCTGGCTCTGGGAGTTGTCCTGACGGTGGCTCTTTTCTCTGCCTTTGCAACGACCTTGTCCCTGGCCGCTGAAACCGTGAAGGTGGGTATCGTTCTCCCTCTCACCGGGGATCAGGCCAAGTTTGGGGAGATCGAAAAGCAGTCTTTCGACCTGGCGCTGGAAGAAATCAACGCTGCGGGGGGGGTTAACGGCAAGAAACTGGAATGGATCATAGAGGATGATACGGGCCGACCCGAGGTAGGGCGTTCCGTGATCGAAAAGTTGATCAATAAGGATAAGGTCGTGATGATCGGCGGCGGTTACAGCAGTTCGGTGACCTATGCCGTTGCGGGCGCTTGCCAGCAGAATCAGATGCCTTTTCTTATTAATACGGGTTCTGCGGACAAAATCACGGAACAGAAATGGGATTATGTATTCAGGTTGAATCCTCCTGCCAGCAAATATGCCACGTCTGTGGATGAGTTGCTCGAGGCGGTCATAAAGCCGAAATCCGTGGCTATTCTTCATGAAAATTCACTCTTCGGGACAAGCAGCGCAAAGTCCTTCGATGAGAGTTGCGCCAAGGCAGGATACAAGGTGGTCCTCAAGCAAGGCTACGAAGCCGGCGGCATCGACTTCAAGCCCGTCTTGATTCAGGTGAAGAGCCTCAATCCGGACATCGTCTACATGGTCTCCTATGTGATGGATGCAGCGCTCTTGATGAAACAGGCCAAGGAGTTAAAAATAGCCCCGAAGATGTTCATCGGCGGAGGCGCCGGGTTCACCCTGCCTGAATTCCAACAAAATGCCGGGATTGCCTCAGAAAAGATCATATCCGCTACCCTCTGGCATCAACTTCTGCCCTTCCCCGGTGCCATGGATTATTACAACAAGTTCGTCGCCAAGTATAACAAAGAAACAGAATATCACGGCGCCGAAGCCTATGCTGCCGCTTATGTGATTGCGGATGTGATTAAAAGGACC
>JAZDGZ010000696.1:0-6890 GCA_043806375.1 Pseudomonadota bacterium
GAATTTCCCGTGGAGCAGTATTACCGGGATGTCCGGATTCACCCGATCCATGAAGGGACAACGGGGATTCAAGGCCAGGATCTTCTGGGGAGAAAGGTCAGGATGATGGACGGCAAAGCTTTTCAGTTCTTCCTGGAAGAAGTTCAAAAGACCATTTCAACGGCTAATGATATCTCAGAACTCAAGCCTTATGCTGAGGCCATGGTAAAGGCCTTGGAAGGTCTTCAGGAGGTGACAACGTATCTCCTGGCCCTCGCCAAGAGGGAAAGCCCAGAAGTCTTTCTGGCGGACGCGACCCTTTATCTCGAATTTTTCGGGATCATCAGTGTGGCATGGCAATGGCTTCACCAAGGGATTATTGTGCAAAAAGGATTGAGAGAGGGCCCCTCCGACGCGGAGGCGGCTTTTCTACAGGGCAAAATGTATAACCTGCGATTTTTCTTCGCATATGAACTTCCCCGGACAAAGGGTCTGGCCGATCGCCTGACGAGTAACGACCGGGTCACCGTCGAAATGAAGCTTGACTATTTTTCGGATTAAGCATCGCAGATTTTGGTTTATTTCTTCGAATAATCGTAGAAGCCTCTGCCGGTCTTGCGACCGAGGTCGCCGGAGCGGACCATATTCTTCAAAAGGGGCGCCGGCATGAGGCGTTCGCCGAATTCTTTATACATCGTCTCAAGACCATGCATGACGATATCGGCGCCGGCCAGGTCGCACAATTCCAGCGGACCCATGGGGTGATTGAGGCAGAGCTTCACCGCTTTATCTACCTCTTCCGGCTTGTTGCCGTCCATCACGCACCAGAAGGCTTCGTTCATAAGGGCGTCAACCAGCCTGGAGACGATAAATCCTGCATAGTCCCGTGCTTCACAGGGTTCCTTGCCCAGACTCTTTACGTACTCCTTGGAGGCTTCCAGAACATCGGCGCCGGTGCGTCTGGCCGGTATTACCTCCACGCCTTTCATCACCGGCACTGGGTTCATGAAATGAATGCCGATGACACTTTGCGGTCGTTTGGTGGCGGCTGCGATTTCACCGATGGGGAGAGACGAAGTGTTGGTAGCCAGGATAGCGCCCGGTTTGCATATGCCGTCGAGTTGCTTGAAGATGGTCTTTTTGATGTCCATCACCTCAAGCGCCGCTTCGATAACGATATCGGCATCTTTGGCGTCATTATTATCCAGAGTGGTCTTGATGCGGGATAAGATTTCCCCTTTCTCATCTTCCTGCAGCTTGCCCTTTGTCACCATACGGGTAAGGCTTTTGTCGATGGTGGCGACACCGTTCTTAACGAACTCGTCCTTGATATCGGACATGATTACATCATAGCCTGCCGCGGCGGAAACCTGCGCGATTCCGTTGCCCATAATCCCCGCACCTACCACAAAAACTTTCTTGATTGCCATGATTGTTATGCCTCCTTTCAGGCTTTGTGTATGAATGACCCTATTGGTGGGTGAATATTGCTTCTCTCTTTTCCACGAAGGCTTTCATTCCCTCTTTCTGGTCGGCTGTTTCAAAGCACAGCGAGAAGCTCTGCGCTTCATAGTCCAGCGCCGGGGTCAGGTCCATCCCGGCCCCGCTATTCATGGCGGACTTCGCTATAGAGAGGATTCTGCCGCTTCTGGAGAGCAATTTCTTGGCCATTGCTTTTGCTTCGTCCATCAATTGGTCAGGCGGGACAACCTTGTTGACCAGTCCATAGGAGAGAGCGGCGTCAGCCCGTATCATATCGCCGGTGTATACCAATTCCTTGGCACGCGCCATTCCGATAAGGCGGGGAAGCCTCTGCGTGCCGCCGCTGCCGGGAATGATGCCCACGGTGATCTCCGGTTGACCGAAGCGTGCTTTTTCGGAGGCGATGCGGAGGTCGCAGGCGATTGCGAGTTCGCAGCCGGCGCCGAGGGCGAAGCCGTTGATGGCGGCAATGACCGGTTTGCTGAGGCTGTAGACCCTGTCCACCGCGTTGCGGGCTGTCCTGGCGAATGCGGCAGCGCCCATGGCGTCCAGGTTGCTCATTTCCACGATGTCCGCACCAGCTACGAAGGACTTATCGCCAGAGCCGGTGAGAATGACCACGCGCACGTCTTTATCCGCTTCTATTTCTCCGAAAATCCCGTGCAGTTCGGTGTTGACCTCTGTGTTGAGAGCGTTGAGAGCACCGGGGCGATTGATGGTGACGATTCCTATACCGTCTGCTTTCTCGTAAAGTAAGGTCTTGTAAGCCACGTTGAAACCTCCTGCTTTTTAGGATGATGATTACATGTACAGCGGGGGGTAGTCTCAATGCTAGTGAAAGTTATACGGGTAACCACGGTGATTGAGTCTAACACCACTGGCGCTGCTTGATTTCCAGTATTGAGTAATAATGTCATGGTGACAAATTACCGGGAAACTACAAGAGTCTTTATGAAAGAAGTTATTCAGTCATACCTGTTGAAGGATGGGGAATCTATTAACGATCGAGGACGGCAATGGCCTCAACCTCTATCATAAAATCAGGGCGATACAATCGTTTGACTTCTACTGCGGTGATGGCCGGATAATAGTCCCCGAAATATTTCTTTCTCAGGCCGCGTGTGTGCTTGTCAAAGGCCTCAAGATCCGTGCAATAGATGTTCAGCATGACAATGTTGGTCATGGTTCCGCCGACATCTTCAAGGACCCTTTTAAGGTTGTCATAAACCTGCTCTGTCTGGGCAGCAATATCGTTCTTGCCCACCATGTTCATGTCCAGATCCAGCGGTATTTGACCGGATATATAGAGTGTCTTGTCAATCTGAATGGCATGCGCGTAACCAAAGGGGCGATGCAAATTCTTCGGGGCGATGACTTTTTTCATGTTCGAAATCCTCCTTTTCCGGTTAACACGAGGAACTTCATCATACATCTTCCTGTTTAAACACCACAACTCTTACGATACACCTTCCATCGTTTTGGTTCACCGTGATATCTGCGATCTCGACAGCGAGATTAATGAGCTGCCTTATTTTGTATAGGATCATGTTAATAGGCGGGCAGACAAAGGCAGGAACACCCTCCTCCTTCAACCTTGCCTCCACGGGTAAATGGCGACAGCCCTCGATCTCGAATGTGAAAAAGGTCCCGCTTTCATCCTTTTGGTAAGCCGCATTCGTGAACATGTCATTTTGGATGAGCCCCTTCACACAGTTCTCGATGACCTGTTCAGGGGTTTTGCCTTCAATCCTCAGGCGATCGATGAAATCCGTGCCCACCATGGTTACCCTGAAGTAAGCGCCACCCCCCCTCTCATAATAGAGTGTCTTTACGAGCGAAGAAACGATATCCTGGAAATAGGAGTTATCAATCATTTTGTCCTCCTTTGACCGAACTTCTCATCATAAACAATCTCATTCAGCGGCAACCTCGGCCGTGGGTTCGGGCTTTCATCCGGATAGCCGACGGCAAGGGGTGCCACGATTTTGTACCCATGGGGAACATTCAATAATTTCATCGTCTTGATGTCGTCTCTCATGTCCGAGACCGGTGCAACGACAACACAGGTTCCAAGGCCGAGCGCATGGGCCATGAGCTGCATGTTTTGTGTGGCCATAGCGGTATCATAAGGCACATCCCATACATCCAGTTTGGCGCAGACTACAATAATGACAGGGGCGTCGGCCAGAAATGAGGAGACGACACCCGATATCAGTTTTCTAAAGGCATTCGCCCTTTTTTCAGGGTCCTTCAGACCCTCGAAGCGCTCTTGCATGCGGCCCGTGAAGTATTCGGCAGTAAATCGTCTCCCGCTTCCTTCTGTGGCGATTTTCCCCATGACCTTTTTGGTTTCAGGGTCTCTCACAACAATGAACCGCCACGGCTGGCCATTGTCACCGGATGGGGACCAGCGCCCGGCTTCCATGATCTTTTCGAGAAGCTCATCCGGGACATCCTTCAGTTTGTATCGTCGAATGCTTCTTCTGGTTTTCATGATCTCCAGAATATCGTCCATGACTGTTATTTCCCTCCTAACTAAAAATGAAAACCCGTGTGACTGAATCCTGACTGGATGAATGATTGTGGAGCAAAACGGTTGTTCCCCTTGAAATCAAAACAGCGCGTCATAGAGTATCGAATCTAGAGCGTTGCGATTTTTCTCTTGATGTCTTCCAGAAGCGCCTTTTTATCAATCAGCCCCTTCGCCCCTGTGACCGGCATCGCATCGATCACCTCAATTCTCTCGGGGAAATGGAGAACCGAAGCCCCTTTGTCTTTAAGAAAGGATAAAATCCTATCGAGGCTTATATCGCTGCCCGGCCTGGGTTGAATATAGGCACAAGCCCTTTCTCCCATGACCGGGTCGGGCATTCCAATAACAGCAACGGCAACCACGTCGGGATGGGTGATGATCAGATTCTCAATTTCAACGGGGCTTATGTTCTCCCCGCCGCGTACAATAATATCTTTTATCCTGCCGGTTATGATGATATCCCCAGAGTCATCAATCATGGCCTGGTCGCCGGTTCTAAAGAAGCCGTCCTTGTCAAAGACCTGCTTGTTCTCTTGCGGCATCCTGTAATAGCCCGTGAACATGCCGGGGCCCTTGACGACCAGTTCGCCCGGGTTGTTCGGTGGCAAATCTCCCCCCTCCGGACTCACGACCTTATAGGTGTCGTAGGGACACGTGGGCCTGCCGACCGTCAGACACTTCCGCTCGAGATCATAGCGCAACCTCGGGAGAGTACTCATGCCCTCCGTCCCACCATAACCGTTAAGAACATGGCAACAAAGTTTCTCGCTGACGGTCTTAATGAGATCGGCAGAGCTCATCCCACCTCCGCAATACATCTTTTTCAGAGACTGGAGGTCATGGTCCGCAAGCCCCTCGAAATGGGCTACTCTATGGGCCAAGGTCGGTGTCCAGGCCACGGCGGTCACCCTCTCCCTCTCAATGGTCTGGCAAATGCTTTCCGCATCAGTGGCATCCAGCATGACCGTTTTACCAAAGGTGAAAATGGTTGAACAGAGTCCAATGCTGAAGGTTAGATCATGGGTGACAGGAGCTACGATCAGCATCGTGTCATCGCTAGTCAGTTCCCAGGATCTGGCCGCATATTCTACCCTGCAAAGATAATCATTGTGGGTCCGTGGAACCACCTTGGGCAACCCAGTGGTTCCTCCTGTAGGTCCCATGTGGGCCACCTCCATGGAATCCGGTCTCCTCAGAGCCAATTGCTGGAGGCTTTCCTCAGTGATTTCAACATCTTCAATCAACTTTTCCAGGCTCAGGTAGCTTTCAACATTTTCTGCTCTCGCGAGAATGACATGCTTTGTTTGGGGGTTTTCCTTGAGGACCGATTTAATGATGTGCAGGTAATCCACGCCCCTGTATTTTTCAGGCAAGACCCAAGAACTCGCCCCTGTTAAGCGGCAGAGATGGTTAAGTTCATATTCACGATACCTGGAGACCACCAGGATCGGAATGACCCCGATTTTTTGAAGCGCGAAATAGGCAAAGACAAATTCATACCAGTTGGGGAGCTGCATCATGGCGCGATCAAGAGGCTGAATTCCCAGCCCCATCATACTAATACCCAGGCGGTTCACCTTTTCGCGGACCTGAGAGTAAGTAAAGCGATGTTGGTCGCCGACCAGGGCTTCTTTGTCAGGGTAGATATCCGCGGCTTTGTCCAAGAGATCACCAAAGGTAAGCCCGGCCCACCAACGAAGGCCGTTGTATTTTTCAGCGTCTTCCCCTTTTCTAGGTACACATCCTTCCAAGGTCATAACAACCCCCCTCCCAAATAGGGCTTTGAGCCTTTCAAGTATTAATAAACTAACGGGGTGTCAAGAAAATAGAAAGAGTGGTTGAATGTTGCAGCCTAACCCATCCTCTCCACGATCAGGCCCATTGTCTTTCCGCTCTTTATGTCCACCAAGCCTTCTTCACAGATCCTCAGGAAGGGGATGGCCGCGCCGGTGAGTGTGACGAGGGTCCGCAGGGGATCTTGGAAGGGGCACCCGAGACCCCTTGCTGCCTTGGTAATCTCCTCGGAGGTCTTTGCGAGGGCTCTAAGGGAGAGCTGAGAGAGGAGGCCGAATACGGGGAGAGGGATCTCGGCAAGGATCTGTCCATGAGCGCAGATGAGGGCCCCTCCCTGAAGATCACGAATCCTGTTGACCGCAAGGGCCATATCCTCATCATTTTGACCCACGACGATGATATCGGGGGTATCCCAGGCCCCACTGGAGGCCAGGGCGCCTGCTTTCATGCCGAATCCCCTCACGAGGCCGACAAAGGTTTTCCCTGGGGAAAATTTCCTGTCAACGGCCGCCACTTTTAAGAGATCTTTGGTCACATCCGATCGAATCTCACCATTCCTAACGGGTACGGAGGTGATGTGCTCCCTGGTCACCAGATCGGTCACCTGGTCGATGACCCTGACCTCTAAGAAAGGGGCCTCCCCCCCGGCATGTATCAAGAAATCTGAAGGATCAAGCGGCCGGGGAAGGTGAACGGTCTTCAGGCTATGTTCGGAAAAGGCATGTACTCTGGGAGATGCCAGGAGTTTTCCCTCCTTGACTATGATATCGCCCTTGCTGATGACGACCTCCGCCTGGATGGTTTCGGGATCAGGGACGATGACCAGGTCCGCATATTTTCCAGGGGCAATGCCTCCGATGATTCCATCCAGCTGAAAGTAGTCTGCCGCGTTGATGGTGGCCATCTGAACGGCTTGTGCCGGATTAAAGCCGCACCGAATGGCCGTCTGGACAACATCTTCCATGTAACCCTTTTCAAGCAGATCTTTGGGTCCCACGCCGTCGGTCACCAGGATGAGGCGACGGAGGTCGATTCCCGCGTCCTTTACCTTGGATATCTCGGCGAGATCCCTCCTGGCGCCTCCTTCCCTCACCATCACGTG
>JAZDGZ010000697.1:0-7555 GCA_043806375.1 Pseudomonadota bacterium
GGATCATGATTTCGGCCGTCTTCTGGTCCTCGGGGTTGTCCCTGTATCTCTCCTTGAAATAGGTGGCAAAACCCTTGATGGAACTGAGGGGGTTGCGTATCTCGTGGGCGACACCGGTTGCCAGTCTTCCCAGCGATGCGAGACGGCGACTTTTTTCTATTTCTCTCTTGAGATTTTGAACCTCGGTCAGGTCCCTGAAAAGGACGATCGGTCCCCAACCGGAGCCGTCTTCTCCTGAGAGGGATGAAACGCTCACGTCCATAGGGATATTCTTCCCTCCTGCGAGCGGGCAATTGAGCTCTTTTTCAAGGGGCGTTTTCAGGTTTGCAGACGAATCGGTGAGCTCCCACAGGGGGCCGGGCAGAACTTCCGACGCACTCTTTCCTATGACGGCCAGGGCACTCTGCCCGAGGATAGATTCTGCCGCCTGATTGAAAGAGGCTATCCTTCCTTCCCCGTCAACGGCCATGAGGCCCACGGGCATGTTTTCCACCACCTTGTCGGAAAATGCCTTGATCCTGGTAAGTGACGTCCTGGTGGACCGGTAGGCCTGGGCCAAGAAGAGAGAGACGACCCCCGCACAGCCGATCAAAAGCAGGATGAAGGCCATCACAATCGTGTGACGGGTGTCTTCCCTTCTGGCGGCCTCGATCGGTCCCATATCCAGACCGACGAAAATGACTTCACCCTGATCGGGTCGGATCTGCGGGGGGCTGGGGGGGTCTCGCTGCAAAGGGCCCCGCAGCATCTGTCCCCGGGGGCCCCGAAATGCAATCTGGGTCGGCGCAAAACGGCGAAAGACCTCAAAAATATGTGCCCCGGTGAAGGCCGTCACCTGTCGCCATTCCACCTTTTCAGAATCTGAAATGCGATCGAGATCCAGGTCTGTCCCGTGGGTCCCCCCGATTTTTTCAGGGGCATTATGGGCGCGGATGTTCCCCTTGGTATCCGTGACGATGAGGTAGACGATATCGGGTTGCTGAGCGGTTTCCATCAGCAATCGCTGAAGCTGAAACCCGCCCCCGTGCATCCCCATCATTCCCATCATGCCTGTCCTGGTTCCAGCCTCGAAAGACCTGATGAGGGCGGCCCCTTTTGCCGCCAAGAGGCGAATGGCATCCTCTCTCTGCTTGTTGAGGTTGTGTTGTGTCCAAAAAACGAAGATCGGCACCAGCACGATCACCGCGCCCAGTATGACCCACGGAGGAATGGCAATCCAGCTTGTTCTGTTCACCTTGTTTTTCATGAATTTTTCAAGCAGCAAGAGTTATACCAACCTCTGTTAGGGGAATGATCTCCTACCAACCTGGCGCCCATGACTGAAGTCCCAGCGGCTAAAGGGCCTAAGACGGCAAAACGCCGTAAGCGCATTTCCATTCGAATGATGAATGTCGAACAAGGTTTACCCGCCTTCGGCGGCGCCAGAGGCGACCAGGGAATATCGAATCACGAAGTCGGATCCCGGAAGTCTTTACTTCTGCATTGGACATTCTACATTCGATATTCTGCGGTTTACCCGCCTCCGGTGGGTTTGCTTTTCAAGTTCTACGCAAATTGCAGAGGAGTTACGGACATAGGTCCTAAACTCCGGTCCCGGAATGGAGCAGGGACGAAAGGGCTTCCCGATTCGATGAAAAAGATGGATTTGGATAACAGGCCGACAAGTCAGGGGTTTACCCTTCTTTGGAAAGATACCGCGATTATAACAGCTATTTGAGGGAGACCTTCGGAGAGCGCGTCCAGAAGATATCCCTGGACGCCGGGCTCAGTTGCCCGAATAGGGACGGCACCATCTCGGACAAGGGCTGTATCTTTTGCGACAGCCGGGGATCCGGGACCGGGGCCATGATCAACCACGGCCGATCCATCGGGAAGCAGATCGCCGACGGTCGTCATTTCGCGGCCAAGAGGTATGGGGCTCGCAAGTTCATCGCCTACTTCCAATCCTTTACAAATACACATGCCCCCGTTCAGAGGCTCAATGAGCTTTATGATCAGGCGCTCACTGATTCCTCTGTGGTGGGCTTATCTGTGGCCACGAGACCGGATTGCGTAAGTTCCGAGATCCTTGAGCTCCTGAGCGCATATGGGAAGAGGTGCCTGGTATGGATCGAATTCGGTCTCCAATCAGCCCATGACGTTACGCTTTTGAGGATCAATCGGGGGCACGACATCGCCTGTTTCGAGCGAAGTGTGCAGATGTCGAGTCACTATGGATTGAATATCTGCGCTCACGTTATTCTGGGGCTTCCTGGAGAGACGGAGCAGATGATGCTTGATACGGCCCGCTATCTGGGCCGGCTTCCCCTTAAGGGCGTCAAGATACACCTTCTCTACGTTGTGAAGGATACCCCGTTGGCCGGGTTTTATGAAAAGGGGGAGTATCGGTGTATGGAGAGGGAGGAGTACATCGAACGGCTCGTGAGCTTTCTTGAATTGCTTCCACCGACCATGGTCATCCATCGCCTCACAGGAGACCCAATTCGCGCAGACCTGGTGGCGCCTGCCTGGGCCATGAATAAGTCCGAAAACCTGAACCTGATTCGAAGGAGATTGGAGGAGAGGGATACGTGGCAGGGAAGGAGATACGAGAGGCTTAAGGGAGGCTAAGAGCCAAAAAAGAATGCCGACCTTCCGGGGTCACCTGCCGTCACATTTTCCGGAGAGCCCTCAACCCTGAGGTTCACCCATCCTTTTTCGAAAAAGCTGATCCAGGGCGATATCGTAATCCCTTGAGCCGGGGGAGACTGACTTGTTCCTAGAGAGCTGGTCGATGATTTGTTTTTCCGTCCTTTCAAATCTTGTGTTGATCCGCGTAACCACATCATTGATGACCTGGTAAATATCGAGATCGGTGCCATAAATGTCTATGACGGCGGGGTCATTAATAGCGACCTCCAATATGAACTGGGTCATGTAAAGAGAAATAGGGTCGGGTCGTGAAACGACG
Source organism: Pseudomonadota bacterium (assembly GCA_043806375.1). GTDB lineage: Bacteria > Desulfobacterota > DSM-4660 > Desulfatiglandales > HGW-15 > JAZDGZ01. The sequence continues at coordinate 2,951 of JAZDGZ010000697.1, forward strand.
TCACGGATCGGCGCGATAAAGTACTTGAAGTCAAATTCATTAATCTTCAAGGCCTGTTTCAGGCCTTTCAACAAGAGGTCGGAGACGGCAGCTGGGTTATCCGTCTCTATGATCTTCTGCATGAGGACCATTTGAGATAGGTTGGTGTGGATCTCGGGCAGCTTAAATTTGAAGAACCTGTCTCTCTGAAAGGACTCCCGCTTTTCCTTTCTTTCAAGCCTGTTTATCAGCTTGTCCTGAACTTTCCCGGTATCAAATGTTCTCATGAGTTAAAAGCCATAACCCCTATCAGCCCAAAGGCCCCCGACCGGCGGTGGCAAAGAGGACGTCCTAAAAGGCGTCTCAATCTTTATCGCTGACTGACGAGGCCTCCTTCTTGGAATTTTCAGTGGTCCCTGTCTCTTTTCCAGTGGATACACTCTTGTCTCCCCCGGAATCCGTCGGAGTGCTCCCACTTCGCTTGGATGCATAATCGGTCACATACCAACCCGTGCCCTTGAGATGGAAGGTGCTTTGGGAGATGAGCTTTTTCATCTTGCCCTTGCACAGTTCGCATTTTACCGAGGCCCTGTCGGCGATCTTCTGGAACAACTCCGTTTGGTGCGTGCATTTCGTGCACTCATACTCGTAAATTGGCATCTCTGATTACCTCGCTAATCGAATAATATATTAGGAAATAGCCAGATCACAGATCCTGTGGTTCTGGTAAGATTCAAGGATATAATCCAACCTCGGGAGGGATAGATCTTTCAAGATCTCATAAGTTGTAGCATGGACGATGTTTTCTTCTTTTTCCCTGCTCTTCCCCGAGATTTCGAATCTCTGAAAAAAGTTACAAAATCGCACGATATGAACCAGTTCGTGCGTAAAGATATAGACAAGAAGCGGCAAGAACCCCAGATGCCTGTCTCTTCTCAATGCCCTTAATATCTGATGGTCCTGCAGGCAGATAAAATAGAAGTCTCGAGCAAGGCTTTTGGATTCGGACGCACCCGCGACCCTGTAACACTTGTTCAACAAGGCGAAGGCATTCGGCCTGATTTCCGCCCGACTCAGGCTCGATAAGGTCTTGACATCGTAACGGTGTCTTTTCCATTGCCCCGCGGAGAACTTGTAGAAGTTTCCTGTTCTGTCCTCCGAGATCTCAAGACCTTCACCGACCTTGACCATATCTTCGTAATCAAAAGGCCCTAGGGTCATTTTCCGAACACCCGTCTTTTCTCGCGCAGCATAAACAAAATAAGTCGGTTTACGGGCATGTCAATCTAGGAACCAAGCTAATATGGTGGCGGTGACTGGATTCGAACCAGTGACTCTGCGGATATGAGCCGCATGCTCTGACCGACTGAGCTACACCGCCGGTGGCCTTCTAATGTATTTAAAACGCCTTGTTTGTCAATGAAATAATGAACCGATCAGGATCTCGAAAGGCCCCAATGGGCCCACGGTGACGTGGGTCGCCGGCCGAGCGTTGGCACGCTCCCCCGGGCTGCAAGAGGCCCGTTATGTGTCGAAAAGGACACAATCTCAGTGTCATAAATGCTACATAAGTGAATATAAAAAATAATAAATTATATAAAAACACTGTAATTATTGTATCATTTATCTGTTCAAATATGGCATACATGTTGCTTGTTAACATTCAGGAGTCTGGGGTGTACGTTACAGCGTAGGGCTTCCTTCCAATAAAGATTCTTTAGGGGGAAAGAGAAGACTTGTAAGTAACGGCACATCCGGAAAGCCCCCGGTTTTGAACGGGGGCTTTTTTTGTGGTTATCCCGGCCTCTGATCTGTCACACCTACAGGAACTTCTTGAGTTCTTCGGTCAGTGGCGGAAGGACTTTGAAAAGGTCATCCACGACCCCATAATCCGCTTTTTGAAATATAGGGGCATCGGGGTCCTTGTTGATAGCTACGATGACCTTTGAAGTACTCATCCCGGCCAGATGCTGAATGGCCCCTGAAATCCCGCATGCGATATAGAGCGTCGGTGAGACCACTTTTCCTGTCTGTCCCACCTGATCTGAATGGGGCCTCCAGCCTGCGTCTACGGCTGAGCGTGAGGCGCCCACCGAGGCGCCGATGACATCCGCCAGGTCCTCGAGGACCTTGTAGCCCTCCGGCCCCTTCATGCCGCGTCCCCCGGAGACAATCTTATCCGCCTCTGTGAGGTCCACCTTCCCGCTCTCATCCTTAAAGACTTCGACGACCTTGGTTTTCAGGCCGCTGTCGTCAAGGCTGAAAGCGGCATCCACGATTTCAGCGGCTCGTGCTGTGTCCGGCTCGTTCACAGGCATGACGTTCGGTCGCGATGTGCCCATGTGCGGCCGGCTCTCGCTGAAGGTCAATTTTGCGTAAGCCTTGCCGGCATAAATAGGCCTTACGGCCACGAGATTTCCCCCTTCAAGAGAAAAGGCGGTGCAGTCCTGCGCCATGCCCACCTGGAGACGGGCCGAGAGGCGCGCCGCCAGGTCTTTTCCTTGAACCGAGGCCCCCAAGAGCAACAGGGCGGGATCCTCTTTCTTGACCTGTTCGGCAATCACCGGAACGTAAGCTTCTGCCGTATAGGTTCCAAGTCTGGGATCGTCGGCAACAATGACCTTGTCCGCGCCATAATGCCCCAACAGCGGCGCCTTATCTTTAATGTTGTGACCCAGCAGCACGGCCGTCAGACTCTGTCCGAGGCTTTCTGCAAGGCGCTTTCCCTCACTGACGATCTCGTAAGATATCTTTCGGATCTCTCCGCCTCTCTGATCAGCTATTACCATAACTCCTTGTGCCATTTTCATTCTCCTTGATCTGGCTTGAACTCGTTTGATTCCCTGTCTTACGACTAGACGACCTTGGCCTCGTCGTGAAGTAACCTGGCCAGTTCGGCGGCCTTCGCCTCCGGCGTCTCCCCTTCGACAATTCTCCCCGCTTTTCTCGCGGGGGGCGGGGTCAGTTGCAGGATCTTCAGCTTCCTTGCCCCTTCCCCGAAATCGGATGGATCAAGCCCGAGGTCCGCAAGGGTCTTCTCTTCTAAGGGTTTCTTCTTCGCCTTCATGATTCCCGGTAACGAGGCGTATCTCGGCTCATTCAATCCCTTCTGGGCGGTGAGCAGGGCAGGCAGACTGGATTCGATGACCAGGGTTTGTCCCTCCACGGGTCCGTTGACCTTCACCGACTTGCCGTCCCCGGAAACTTCCACTTTGACGATGACGGAGAGGTGTGGAATTCCCAGGACCTCCGCGAGGGTAGCCCCAACCAGCCCCATATCGTCATCGACCCCCCTCTGGCCCGTAAAGATCAAGTCATACTGGAGGTTCTTGATCACGGCGGCGAGGGCCTTTGCCGTGGCGATAGAGTCACTGCCTTCAACGGCAGGATCGCTTATCAGCACGCCCTTGTCGGCTCCCATGGCGAGGGCGGTGCGTATGGACTCGGTAACCCTTTTGGGACCCAAGCCGATCACAGTCACCTCACCCCCTGATTTCTCTTTGATTCGTAAGGCCTCCTCAACGCCGTATTCATCATAGGGGTTCATCACCCACTTGACGTCGTCTTTCACGATGGATCGTCCGTCAGGCGCGATCTTGATGAGGGATTCCGTGTCAGGTACCTGCTTTAAACAAACGATGATGTTCACTTTTGCCTCCTTTCGTAGGGTTGGATTTCCTCTCCAATAGATTCGAACGTTCGTTCGAGTTTTTGATCAATCCGTATAAGAAATATCGACTGATCTGCTTGGCGGCAGTTTCAATATCATATTTTTTGTGGCTTGACAACACCCAGAATCTGGACATCTCATCAAGGGCGCCGAAAAACGCCCTTTTGGCAATCCCGGGAATCACATCCTCATTGAAGATACCCTGGTCCTGTCCTTCCTTGATGATGTCCTCTATGAGATTAAGATACTGGAGAAATTTTTCATTCTTGTATTCTTTCATGAATTTGCTGCTCTGCCGTAGTTCCACCTGGATGATTTCCGCCATATGCTTGTTGCGCTCAATCAATTTGAGGTGGGTCAGGGCAAATTTCTCTATCTTCCTGACGGCGTCCCTTTCCCGGGAGATCTCATCCAGCATATTTTCCAGGACGAGCTTCATCTGCTCTTCAAAGAGGGAGATGAGGATATCGTCCTTGTTCTCGAAATAGAGGTAGATGGTGCCGTCTGCCACGTTGGCCTCTCTTGCGATGTCGGAGACCTTCGCATGGAAAAAGCCCTTTTTGGCAAAGACCTTGGTGGCCGCGTTGATAATCCTGTAGTGCTTTTCGCCGTTCTTGTTTTTCATATGAATCGAAGCCCCCTGAAATCCTCCATGGGAGGAACAGGGACTCTTCCTCACCTCCTGCAGGGGAAGAGACTTATCCGGGAAGGGTTAGACGCTCCTGCCGTCCCGATCCGGCGGAACGTAGAGAAGCGCAGGGTGTCCCCTTCATTGTGAATGACCATTCATTCATTAACATCGGGTCAACCGGGGTGTCAAGAATTTTCAATAAGGGCAGGGAAGTCCGTCTTTCCGGCTAAAACCCACAGGGGCAGCGGCTTTCGCCTCTCACTGGCCAGATTCTTGTCAGCTAGCAGGCTGCTGAAAAACGCCCATCTCCCCGTCGAGCCGGGAT
>JAZDGZ010000698.1:0-5574 GCA_043806375.1 Pseudomonadota bacterium
TATGACGATGCCATCGTAGCCCGCCCTTTTCAGAGAAGGGCCAAAGTAACCTCCCAGGTTTCCGTAGCAGAATCCCTCCGGCATCAGCATAGGCGACTTGCCCACCACCACAAACCTTGAGGCCCCTTGGGCGCCTGTCGCCCCCAGGGGTCCGGTCATAAAAATCAGGCAGTTCTCCGGGTCGAATGCCTTGACTGAAGGGTTTACCTCCTCCCAATATATTCGAGTGGCGATCCCTCGCCCTCCAAGGAAAGGCCCTGCGTAATCCATCGTTTCCATTTCGGATATGTCATGCTTGCTCAGATCTATCCTAAGAATCTTTCCGCGCCATCCGAAAATCCCTGAGGTCATCATTTTCTCCCGACGGTCAAGTAAGTCTCAGTGTGCTGATCACTCGACAGATCATAGGTAATTACGCGATGTCAGTCAATTTCAAACAACAGCAACACGACCTGTCTCCCTAAATGAACACCTCTCCCTTGATTTTTTGGATCAAAGTATTATTATAAAGCCATCATTCTTAGGCCGGGCTCATAGGGCCCGTTTTTTTGTTTTCAAAGCGGTTGCCGAGGTTTCGCAAAGTGGATAAACAACATCGACGAGAAGTGGACCGGCGTCGTAATTTCGGGATCATCAGTCATCCTGATGCCGGCAAGACCACCCTGACTGAAAAACTGCTGCTCTTCGGCGGGGCCATCCAGTTGGCCGGCGCCGTCAAGGCCCGAAAGGCTGCCCGTCATACCACCAGCGACTGGATGAAGATCGAAAGGGAACGAGGGATTTCGGTCACCACCTCTGCCATGAAATTCAATTACGAGGACTACGAAATCAACCTTCTGGACACGCCGGGCCACCAGGATTTCTCCGAAGACACCTACCGGGTCTTGACCGCCGTGGACAGTGCATTGATGGTGATTGACAGCGCCAAAGGCGTCGAACCTCAGACGGAAAAACTGATGGAAGTCTGCCGCATGCGCAACACCCCCATCATGACCTTTATCAACAAACTGGACCGCGACGGCCTGTCCCCTCTGGAACTTCTCGCCGATATCGAAGAGAAGCTCCAGATCGAATGCGTTCCCCTGTCCTGGCCCGTCGGCATGGGTAAGGCCTTCAAGGGAGTCTACAATCGCCTCCGCCGGGAATTGCACCTTTTCACCCCGGGCCAAGGGCCCCATTCCGGCGAAGGCGTCACCATTCACGATCTTGCCGATCCCCGCCTCGATCAACTGTTGGGAACCCAGGCCAGGGACCTGCGTAATGACATCGAACTCCTGGAGGGGGCCGCGAATCCCTTTGAATTGCAGCATTATCTGAAGGGCAATCAAACCCCTGTCTTCTTCGGAAGCGCCATCAACAATTTCGGTGTGAAAGAACTGTTGGATGCCTTTGTGGAAATGGCTCCTGCCCCGACCTCGCGGCCCACGCTGACCCGGGACGTGTCGCCCTATGAAGACGGTTTTTCGGGATTTGTATTCAAAATTCAGGCGAACATGGATCCCTCTCATCGTGACCGTATCGCCTTCTTGCGCGTTTGCTCCGGGAAATTCATCCGGGGGATGAAGGTCCTCCACCACCGGATCGGCAAGGAGGTCGCCCTTGCCAACGCGACCATCTTTATGGCCCAGGACCGTGCCAATGTCGAAGAGGCCTATCCTGGGGATATCATCGGCATTCACAATCACGGAACGATCAAGATCGGGGACACCTTTACCGAAAAAGAACCCCTCAAGTTCACCGGCATTCCCAATTTTGCCCCGGAGCACTTCCGGCGAATACGATTGAAAAATCCCATGAAGGCCACGCAACTCCGGCAAGGCCTCGTGCCGCTGGTCGAAGAAGGGGCAGCGCAGGTATTCCGGCCGATACTGACAAGCGATTACATCTTGGGAGCGGTGGGGGTACTCCAGTTTGACGTGACTTCGGAGCGACTCAGGCATGAATACGGCGCCGACACGGTCTATGAACCGGCGCCATACGTGACCGCCCGCTGGGTGACGTGTGAGGACCGAAAGTGCATCAAGGAGTTCGAAAAGAAAAACGGCAACTCTCTGGCCCACGACGCCGAAGGACACCTGACCTTCTTGGCCTCAAGCGCGTGGCGCCTTGAACGCTGCATGGAAGAATGGCCTGATGTCGCCTTCCATAAAACCCGGGAATATTGTTAATCATCATCAGTTTACCCTGACTGCTGCCGCAGATGCTTGATTCTTTCCCAGGCGAACTCAAACTCATCCCAGGTATCCAGCAGGGATTCTAGGGCTTCTTTATAGTAATCAACGGCCCTCTCCTTTTCCCCCGAACCTTCTGCCCAAAAACCTAACGCAGTGTAGAGGGTAATGAGGTTCTCAGGGCTCATGCCCGCTTCCTTTTTCAGGGACTCCTCGGTCCGTTTTCCCATGAGGCCCTCACCGATCGCCCGGAACCAGGGATCCCTCGTCACCCGGGCATACCTGTCAAGGGCGGATCGAGCCTCCTCCTGCTTCCCCATATGGTGAAGAATCTCGGCCTCCAGCAGCCCCATCCTCAGGCGACCGCCGCTCTGTCGACCGCTTCTCTTCAGGAAGGAACGCGTGTGCGCCAACGCCCCATCCCACGACCCTTCCATGGCGCTATAAAAGGCCAGGGCAACCAGGACGTCCCCATTGTCCGGTGCCCGTTCGAGGATCTTCTCGAGGGTTTCCTGCCGGCCCTTCATACCGGCGTCCGGATTTTCAAACTGGATCCGGAGATCGGCCATCGCAGCCCTTCGGCCCTCCTTGGCCCCCTGGTCTTTGTGGACGGTCCGGTTGAAAAGCTCAATGCTCGATTGATATTCATCCCATCCCGCTCCACCTTGCAGCAAATCCAGTCTTCTTTTCTGAACTTCCTCCAGTTTTGCACTGGAAAGATAGAATTCCCAGGTCTCGGCATCGGCAGCCAATACGGCCTCCCTCAACAACCTCTCCGAATCGGCCCACTCCCCGCGTTTTGCCCGAATAAGACCCACGGCGTAATGGACCCAGCTGCGCTCGCTTTCGGTCTCCCAGCCTTTGAGGGCTGTTTCTTCATCGACCAGTCCTTCCAGAACGCGGCACAGATATCCAAAAAACTCGGCCTCAGAGCGCCAGTCCAGTGCCAGCAACTCCCGGCGGTGGATTTCAGCCGAACGGGCGTCCGCGAGTCGGTCGATGGCATATAGCATCAGTCTGGCCAGGCTGTTTTCAGGGTCCATGGATAGGGACCGGACAAAAAGCCTGCGCGCGCCCTGGTCGTCGCCGGCACAGAAGTGCATCATGGCCCCTGCCGTGACTAGTGGCGGGTCGGAGCTGAGGCTGAGGTCTTTATCTGCCAGGGCCATGGCATCCGCCCATCGCCCCTCAAAGGCGATGCGGGTAATTTCCTTGACCTTCCCCTCTACGGACAGATCGAGAATGCCGTTCCACTTGATCTGGCCCGCCTTGAGATCCTGAAGGAAGGCAGCGGCCTTGGTGATCGGCTGAACCATGGCCATGTTCCACAAGGGAGTGGTGATCGGCAAGAGCCCCGGGGCCAGGATCGATGCCACGCCCGAAGCGATGCCGATGACTTTGCCGCGGGTGTCGATAATCGGCCCCCCGCTGTCCCCGCCGTAAAAGGCCGCGTCAACCTGGACCAGGTCTTCAAAGGTGCGGCGCACATGGCCCCCGGTGACGCTCACGTTGACGGTGGCTCCCTGGGAGCGACTCCCCAGAGGAAATCCCAGTGTAATCACCTGGGAGAGCTTGGGAATATTCTTTGGGTCGAGATTCAGGTCCAGAGGCAGGGGTCTCAGGCCCTCCGGTACGCGGTCTATTTTGAGCACCGCGAAATCATCCTTGAGCGGAGACATGACGAGCTTTCGGGTCTGGACCGGTGGTTTGGCCACGCCGGAGATGGTCACGCGAGGAGTTCCATCCGACCGGAAGGCCGACCCGAGAAAGTAGCGGTCATCCAGCTCCGCGGACTCCAGAAGGCCGGCGGAACGGTTAAAGGCCTTTGCCCCTTCGAACCAGAGGACCAGCTTGTAGCCGAAGCTGGGGGACCTGCCGCTTTGCCTGAGATGGTCGACAGCTGCCTGAAGGGTCGTGTCCTCGATCCAGGGGCAGGCCACATGACGGTTGGTCATCAGGTAGCCGTCGCTTTCTACGAGAAAGGCCGTGCCCTCTGACCGACTTCGATAGACGGTTTCCTTTCCCACGCGAAGCCAATACTCCACAACCACAAAGGCAACGGATCGAGCATACTGATTGGCATAATTTTCGAGAACAGCGTCACCGCCCCGCTTCCTCACCCGCAGTTCAAACCATGCGACACCTGAGGCCACGATCAACAGGGCGACCAAGGCCGCCAGCCAGGCCTGCCTTCTCTTGATCCGCCTCATCACCCGAAGGGACGTCGAAGTCACCTCGATCCGCCGTGCCTTGGCCTCCTTTATCTGCTTGTCCGAAATCCGGCTGAGGGTTTCAGCCACCTCTTTCATGGACCGCGGCCTGAGAGCCGGGTCTTCGGCCAGCATGGTTTTGAAGAGGACTTCAGCCTCATGGGGCAGGGACAGATCCTCAACCCTTGCCGCAAAGTCGCGGGTCTCATAGTCGGCAGTGAGGAGCTCCACAAATATCTTACCCAGCGACCAGATGTCGCTTCGAAAATCGAGAGGTCCCTGACTCATGATGTCAGGGTGGCAGGCCAGGAGTCGTTTCAACATCGGGCCGGGCCGATCCAGCTTCGGGTCCAGGAATCGGGAAAGCTTATAGTCGATCTTGACGTCATACTCTCCCTTTTCGTCTTTGATCAACATGATGTCGTTCAGGATCAGATGGGGGATGATGTGCCCTGTCCCATGGAGGATAGCCAGGACCTCCGCCATTCTCGAAAAGAGGTCAAGGGCGACTCGATAGTCCTGGAGGCGTCCGGAGCGAACCAACTCGCCCCAGTCCTCGGCATCGACCCATTCGCTCACCCGATACCCCAACCCTTCGGATGAACGCCTGATTTGCTGGTGGATAACGAAATTCTTGGCGGGTAACTTCTTGAGTTCCTCCAACTCCCTCTTGAGCCTCTCGGCCACCTCTTCATCGACCGCGGACTGGGGGGTGAAGAGCCGGATCATGACGGGCTTCACCTCGCCCTCTTTCACGGCCCGGCAGAGAATGCTGTCATGACCCTCGTGCAGGACTTCCTCTATCCGGTACTCGTCGATCTGTTTTATACCTTCGCCGACCTTGCCCCCGCACGTGGGACAGGTTGCGATATCTTCGGCGACCGATTGACCACATTTCTGGCACAGCTTCATACTTTGTTTCCGGAAATGAGGGTTGAAGACTTGGTCAAGCGACCCGGCCATACCGGGATTCGCCCTTGGTCCCCGCCCATAAGAAAATGGCCTTCAAGGCATGAGGTCATTTGGGGTTTACATCGTGATAGGCGCCGATAAACTGCTCTAATTGCGCCCCGATGGAAGCCCGGATCTTCTGCAGGTTTCCGGTTATCCCTATCGTCTCTCCCGTGGACCAGGTGGAGGCCCCCAGGACCATGACCGGCTCTCTGGCCAGATAGACGTCCTGATGAAAGGCC
>JAZDGZ010000699.1:0-5548 GCA_043806375.1 Pseudomonadota bacterium
TTCCCATCAGGGTGATGGCCAAACTCGGCGTGGAGGTCCTCCTCATTTCAAGCGCAGCGGGGGGATTAAACCCGCAGTTTGAGAACGGCGACCTGATGATCGTAAGCGACCACATCAACCTTACGGGGCAGAACCCGCTCACGGGTCCCAATCTGGACCCCTTCGGACCCCGTTTCCCCGATATGTCCGAGGTTTACGAGCGCACCCTGATAAGGCTTGCGAGAGAAAAGGCGCTGGAGGCGGGAATCCCTCTGAGGCAAGGGGTCTACGTGGGCATTCTTGGCCCGAGCCTCGAGACGCCCGCAGAGACCCGTTTTCTGAGGATGATCGGGGCCGATGCCGTGGGCATGTCTACGGTCCTGGAAGTGATTGCCGGCGTTCACTGCGGTTTTAGAATCATCACCATCGTAGCCATCACGAATGTGAATCTCCCCGACTGCATGAAGAAAACCTCGGTTGAGGAGATCATTGGAACAGCAGAGGCGGCTGGGGCGAAACTGGCTCTCCTTTGGGAGAAGATCGTGGCTGCGCTCCCCGTATAGGTTTTTGAAATGATGCGGCCCGGAAGTTGGCTCTAGTGCCCGTATCGATGGAGGTCTTAATGAGCGATGTTGATATATTGATCACGAACGGCACCATCTTGACCCTGGACACGCGGGCCTCGGTCTTGGAAAAGGGTTTTCTGGCGGTAAAGGGCGATTCGATTTTAGAAATCGGGACAGGCTCCGCGCAAGAGGTCAAGGCCCTCAAGGTCATTGATGCCAAGGGGGGTCTCGTCCTGCCCGGATTGATCAACAGCCATACCCACGCGGCCATGACCCTCTTCAGGGGCCTTGCCGACGACCTGCCCCTCATGGAATGGCTGGACAACTATATCTTTCCTGTGGAGAGCCGGATGGACGGAGATTTCGTCTCTGTCGGGACCACACTCGCCTGTGCTGAGATGATCCTTTCGGGCACGACCACATTTTGCGACATGTACCTTTTTGAGGATGAGGCGGCAATGGCGGCTCGAGATGCCGGGATGAGGTGCGTGGTAGGCGAGGTCCTTTACGACTTCCCCTCCCCTAACTACGGGCCTCTGGAAAAAGGGTTCGAATACACCGAATCCCTTGTCAGAAAATGGAAAGGGGATCCGCTGGTATCCATTGCAGTCGAGCCCCATTCCGTCTATATCTGCAGTCCGGAACTGCTCGTCAGGGCCAACGAACTCGCCCTGAAACACAAGATCCCCTTCATTATCCACATGGCAGAGACATTAAGCGAGATTACCGAGGTCAAAAAAAAGTATGGAAAGAGGCCCTTCGAGCACCTTGAATCACTCGGCATTCTTGGGCCCCATGTCATCGCCGACCACTGCATTCATCTCGATGATTCGGAGATTCAAAGGATGGCGGCTCACGATGTAAAGGCCGTCAATACTCCGGAAAGCAATATGAAACTAGCCTCGGGCATCAGCCCTGTCCCCACATTGCTCCGAAAGGGGATCACCGTAGCCTTAGGCACGGACGGTTGCGCCTCGAACAACAACCTGGACCTTTTTACGGAGATGGATATGGCGGCAAAACTCCACAAGATTGGCAGCATGGACCCCACGGCCTTGGATGCCCTTACCGTGTTGCGAATGGGCACGACCATGGGTGCCAGGGCCCTCGGCCTGGAAGGCCTCACAGGCTCCCTGGAAGTGGGCAAGAAGGCCGACATTATCATCGTTGACATGGATAAGCCCCATCTCACCCCCATGTACAACCCCTATTCCCACCTCGTCTATGCGGCGAGGGGGAATGATGTCAGTCACTCGATTATCAATGGCCGTCTGGTGATGGAGGAGCGAAGGCTCCTGACGATGGATCTTCCGGAGGTTATGGCTGGGGCCAGAGAAAAGGCGGCCAAGGTGGTGCAATGGCTCTCGAAGGTGCACGCAAATCCGGTTGTCCCCTAGGGAGGGTTGTCCTATGACGAGCCAATCCAAGGAAGGGCGCCCGTTGCCGTTCGTGCGCCGGGAGAAGAGCCGTGGGTGCGTGGACGGAATGAATAGACCCGTCGTGGCCTTAGGGAGCAGACTGAAGGGGGTGCCTGAGGTTATCACCCTGGGGGTGAGACCCAATTTCCAGGATTATACGCCCCATGAGCGAGAATTGATCTTCGGTTCGAGGATTATTCTTTATCCCTCCCGCAATTATGCCCAGTTTTTCACGACCCTGGGCAAGAGGATTTTTCCCAGCGTGGAGACCTGTCTCTATGCAGATGAGAAGATAAAACAGACCACCCTTTTCTATATGCTGGACATTCCGCACCCCCGAACCAGGATCTATTATGGCCGACATCACGGGAAGATCCTGGAGGATTTTCATTTTCCCTTTATTGCGAAATTGCCGCGGGCCTCGGCCCAAGGGAGGGGCGTCTTTAAAATCCAGAGCGCAGAAGAGCTCCGGGGCTATCTTAAGCTTACGCATGTGGCCTATATCCAAGAATTTTTGCCCCACGAGCGAGACTTGAGGGTGATCCTCATCAATTACGAACCTGTCCTCGCCTATTGGCGTCAGAGGGCGCCCGGCAATTTCAAGACCAACCTCTTTCAGGGAGGCTCCATTCATTTTGAAGATATTCCTCCGGATGGGGTAAGACTGGCGGAAAAAGCCGCTCGGAAATGTAAGTTCAATGATGTTGGGCTTGACTTGATACGCGGTGGTGGGGGATGGTACGTGATCGAGGCGAACATGAAATACGGCCGCAAAGGTCTTAAGATAAAGGGTCTTGACCTCAAGGAGATCATCAGGGGAAAGCTCCTTTCAGGGGAACTGACAGCACGTCTATGATAAAACCCGTTTCAAAAAAAAAGCTGCACATCCTTTTTTTTGCCCTCCTGTTTTTTTGCATCTCGATCACTGCCGCCTTCTTCATGATCTATATTCAGGTCTCTCGGGAGGCCGGGGACAGGATAGACAGGGGGATCATCGATAGCATCATCTTCTCTGAGAGTCCCGTGTATTATGACGACGGGAAGAGTGTCATGGGTGTTTTTTTCGACAAGACACATCGGAAATACATCCACTACGAAGATATCCCTCCCTATTTCATAAAGGCCCTTATAGCCACAGAGGACAGGAATTACTTCAACCATCCCGGATTCGACCCTAAGGCCGTCCTGAGGGCCTTGTTCGCCAACATCAGGAGGGGAAAGATCGTTCAGGGAGGCAGCACCATTACCCAGCAGACGGCCAAAAACATCTTCAAGCGGGAGAGAAGGTCATTCAAGACCAAGATTAAGGAACTCGTGCAGGCCCTTCTTCTTGAGAGAAAATACACCAAAGAGGACATTCTGGAAATGTATGTCAACCAGTTTTTTGTGACTGGTTTTGGCAGGGGCCTGAGAATCGCGGCGCAGTACTTCTTTGACAAGGAGGCAGAGGACCTGGACCTCGTTGAAGCGGCCTTTATTGCCGGCTCTGTCAAGAGCCCCAACAGGTACAACCCCTTCACCAAGAAGAGTGACGCCGAACGGGGGGAGGCCAGGAGGTTATCCAAGCTGCGAAAGGATTTCGTCCTCGCCAACATGTTCAAAATGAACTTTATCGCGGAGGACCAGTATCTCAAGGCAAAGGCGAGGGAGGTTCCCTTTAATGAGGGGAGGGTCACCTATGCCCTGAATGTGATCCTGGATTATGTTCGAGAACAGCTTGAATCCGACTTTTTCAGGGCGGTCCTCGAAAGAGAGGGGGTGGACAACATTTCCACCTCCGGCATCAAGATATACACCTCCGTCAATAAAGAGATCCAGGAAGGCGCCCTAAACAGTATAAGGCATCATCTTCCTTTGCTGGATGTCAAATTGACGGGATACGGCAGCACCCGTATGAAACAGGGAGAAAGCACATCCTCTGAAAATGACCTGAAAAAACAAGAAGGCGCCCTGCCCTTCCTTTGCCGCATAACCCACATCCAGGCCGGCCCGAAGAATCCGCAGATGATCGTGGCCTGGAATAGCGGCGGGGGCATTATCGATTATGAGGGATTTCGAGCCATAGGGGAGGCATGGTTAAGGGGAAGGCTGGGAAACTGGGCCACCTTTGACAAATCCCACATCCCTGATTTCCTTAAACAGTTTAGAGTCGGAGATCTGATCGCGGTCCGATTCAAGAAAAGCCCTGAAGGAGAAGAAAAAGCCCCCCTCCTCTTGTCAAAGATCCCGGAACTCGAAGGGGGGATCGTAGTCATCAGGAACGGGATGATAAAAGCCATGGTGGGCGGTTTCTACGACCGTTTCTTCAACCGCGCCGTGGATGCCAAACGGCAGCTGGGTTCTATTTTTAAACCCATCGTATATACCGCCGCTTTGCAACTCAACTGGAGTATCCTGGATCCCCTGGTCAACATGCCTGATCTGTTCAGGTTTGAAAACACTCTTTATGTCCCCAAGCCAGACCACCAACCTGAGTCCAACAGGGTATCCCTGTCATGGGCGGGGGTTAAATCAGAGAACTTGGCTACCGTGTGGCTACTCTACCACTTGACGGACCGGCTCAATATGAACGAATTCCGTCGTGTCATGGAGATGCTTGACCTCGCCAGGAGGAAAGAGGAATCCTACGGGGATTACGTCAACAGGATACGGGACGAGCAGGGCGTGATCGTGGATAGGGATGCTCTTATGGAGGCGGCATTCGAAGAGGCAAAGACAGAGATCGAATCTGATTTGATTTTTGGCGGTTATGAGAAGGCCATGGACAACCTTGCACGCACCCATTTTGGTCGCGACCCGGGGCCGTTGGATCCGGAAGATCGAGAGGGTTTGCAGTTCGAGAACCTCAGTTTTTCAAGGCTCCTAACCCTCAATATCGAAATGAAGAGCAGTTTAAAGGTTGTTCGGGAACGGCTCGACCAGCTGATGAAAAAGAGGGATCGGGAATTGGAAGAGGGTCTCTTCTCGGCACTCTCCCATTTTCATGTTGCGAAGGATAAGAGCGGCGCCCCTATGGTCCTCTACAGCGAGAAACCGGATCGGGCGAATCTCCCTGAACTTCAGCCCATCAACCTGGATGCCGTTTCAGACATCCTTGAGCAAGGCACCGTTGGAGGGATCTGGATCGATGGCCTGTTGCCTTCGAAGGCTATAGACCTGCTTCAGTCGCAGATGAGAAAAAGCTACCTTCGTTTGCTGAACTATAAGAGATATGACACCGAAGTCCTATGGAGGATAAGTGACTTCAGGCGGCTGGTGAATTTGCACTATGTCAGTCGGTTAGCCGGGGAAATGGGTATTTCTACGAAGCTTGATCCCGTTCTCTCCTTCCCTCTCGGTGCGAACTCTATCAGCATTCTGGAGGCGGCGCTCGCCTATCAAACCATCATGACCGGCAAGACTTACCCTCTCGAAGACGGCCTGGAGACCGACATGGTGCCCATTATTGCCAAGATAGTGGACAGGCAAGGCAAGACCGTTTGGGAATATAAATCCCGTTCTAAAAGGATACTATCCGAGAGGACTTCCGCGCTTGTGTGTGATATTCTTCGCCTGGTTGTGGAAAACGGCACCGGCAAAGGCGCC
>JAZDGZ010000700.1:0-2944 GCA_043806375.1 Pseudomonadota bacterium
CTGCGCCGACCGGATGTAGCGGCAGCGGAACATCGGCTCAAGGCGGCCAACGCCAATATCGGCGCCGCCCGCGCGGCGTTCTTTCCCCGCATCTCCCTTACGACTGTCATCGGAACGGCAAGCGCCGATCTGTCCGGGCTCTTCAAAGACGGCTCGGGTACCTGGGGTTTCGCGCCGCAGATCGCCATACCGATTTTTGACGCCCGCACATGGTCGGCATACGATGTGACGAAAGTGGACAAGGAAATCGCTTTGGCTCAATACGAGAAGGCGATTCAGACAGCCTTCAGGGAAGTGGCCGATGCCCTTGCCGTACGCGGCACGGTGGACCAGCAGTTAGCGGCGCAGCAATCCCTGGTGGAGGCTGCTGCAAGCACCTACCGGCTCTCCAACGTGCGTTACATCAACGGAATCGATAGCTACCTGAGCGTCCTGGATGCGCAGCGCTCCCTCTATGCGGCGGAGCAGGGGCTTATCGCCATACGCCTGGCCAAGCTCGCCACTCAGGTGAGGCTTTATGCGGTATTGGGCGGGGGCAGTGAGTGACCGTGGATCATCTGAAGGAAGACAAAATGGAACCTGCGGGTATCAGCAAGCGACTGGATCTGGGGCATGTGACATTGCACTACCTGGACTACGGCGGCCAGGGGCCGTGCGACCTGGTCCTGGTTCATGGCGGGGGCGCGAATGCCCACTGGTTCGATTGGGTGGGGCCGCTCTTTGCACAATATTGCCGGGTCCTGGCGCTCGACCTGCGGGGCCACGGCGACAGCGGTGAGGCAGAGCCGCCGGTCTATACCTACGATGCATACATCGAAGATATCCATGCCCTGGTGGCGGCTGAAAATCTCAAGACCCCGGTACTGCTCGGACACTCCATGGGTGGTATGCTTGTGGTGAAATATACCGGGACCTGGCCCCGGGAGGTGAGGGCCCTCATTGTTTGTGACGTGATCGACGTATATACAAAGGAGTTCGTCCGCCGCTTGCGGAAAATCGGACGCCGCATAGGACGGGAGTATGCCACCCTGGACGACTATATCGCCCATTTCCGGATTGTCCCTTACGGGGTGCGCGGCCCTCGGGAAACCCACGAGGTCATCGCCCGCACCGCCGGCCGGCAGCTGGCCAACGGCAGGTGGGTGCACAAGTTCGATCGCCGTGTCTATAGCCAGCGTGAAGAGATCGACACCCTGCCCTTCTGGCGCCGCATCACCTGTCCCACCCTGCTCATGCGAACGGAGGACGGTCAGCGGCCGATACAGGCCATGAAAGAGGCCTGCCCGCAGCTTGAATCCCTGGATCTCCTTGAAGCCGGACACCATCTTGTAATCGATGAGCCTGAGCGGACCGTCGCCCTGGCCGTGGAATTCCTCAGGCGGCACGGCTTGCTTGAAGAGTAAGTCTCCTCCCGCAGATCCCGTGACCTCAAAGTCATTCCTTCCCTTTTCGTGGTTTCATTCTTTCGTGCTTTCGTGGTTGCTGTTTTATTCCGCTCCTGCCCTCCCGGGCAAGGCATTCCGCCATGATTGGCAAACACTGGGACTCAACACTCCTCGATGTCTTCGAGACATAACTTGTGGAATGACTCGTCGATAGGCACGGGATAATGCCCGTCAAAGCAGGCCAGGCAGAGATCCTTGGTGGGGATGTCGGTCGCCTTGACGAGATTATCCATCCCCAGGTAGCCGAGGCTGTCCAGTCCGATGAAATCCCTGATCTCCTCCACCGATTTCTGGGCGGCGATGAGTTCCCCCCTGGTCGAAAAATCGATACCGTAGTAGCACGGAAACCGGTGAGGGGGACAGCTCACCAGCATATGGACCTCACTGGCCCCTATCTTTCGCAGGGTCTTGATTCGGGTGCGGGCCGTGGTCCCTCGAATGATCGAGTCTTCTATGACCAGAACCCTCTTACCCTTCAGGAGTTCCTTCACGGGGTTCAGTTTCACCATGACCCCAAAGTCCCTCATGCCCTGGGAGGGCTGGATAAAGGTCCTCCCCACGTAATGGTTTCGAATGACGCCCATCTCCAAAGGGATGCCCGAGGCATGGGCATAACCCAGGGCCGCGTAATTTCCCGAGTCGGGGAAGGGCATGACCAGATCCGCCTCAACAGAGAACTCCTCGGCCAGGAGTTGGCCCTGTTTTTTACGGAAGAGATAGACATTCTGGCCGTAGACATTGCTGTCCGGCCTGGCAAAATAGATGAGTTCAAAGATGCACTGGGCCTTTCTCGTCCCTATCTCGGATCGAATGCTGCGCAGACCCTGGCCGTTGACGATGAGGATCTCTCCCGGTTCCACGTCGCGAATATATTCCGCCTCCACCAGGTCGAGGGCGCAGGTCTCGGAGGTGATCACATACCCGGAGCCGAGCCTTCCAAGGCAGAGGGGACGAAAGCCGCAGGGGTCTCTCAAGGCAATGAGGCTGTCCTCGGTCATGATGACCATGGAGTAGGCCCCCCTCATCTGGGACATGGTCTGAACCAGGGCCGCCTCCAGACCCTTTTTCATGGCCCTCGCCGTGAGGTGAAGAACCACCTCGCTGTCCGAGGTGGTCTGGAAGATGGAGCCCTGGTTTTCCAGTTCCTCACGGATCTGGCGGGCATTGACCAGGTTCCCGTTATGGGCGATGGCCAGGCTGTGACCGGCGTGGCGTATTCGGAAGGGCTGGGCATTCACCAGCAGGGATGAGCCGGTGGTGGAATACCTGACATGCCCCAGGGCCAGGGTCCCCTTGAGTCCTTCGAGGATCTCCTCGTGGAAGATGTCCGGCACCAGGCCCATGGCCTTGTGCTCCACCACGCGCTTTCCGTCGGAGGCGACGATGCCGGCGCTCTCCTGGCCCCTGTGCTGAAGGGCGTAGAGCCCGAAGTAGGTCAGCTTGGCAGCCTCCGGAAGGCCGTAAACGGCAAATATGCCGCACTCCTCCTTGGGACGGCG
>JAZDGZ010000701.1:0-2380 GCA_043806375.1 Pseudomonadota bacterium
ATGCGTGGCGCCCTGGAATGGCTGGAATCACAAGGTGAAGTAAAGGTTGTGGAAAATGAAGTGGATCCTGTGCTGGAGATCGGAGCAATTATGAAGGCGTTTGATGAAGGCCCAGCATTCGTGTTCAATAATGTAAAGGGATACCCTCATGCCAGGATGATCGCAAATTTGCACCAAAGACGAGAAAGGATCGCCAAAATCCTTGGCGTTGATGATTACAATCATGCCAAGTTCAAAGTAAAGGACGCCGTAAAAAATCCCCTTCCTCCCAGGGTGGTTGACGAAGGCCCTTGCCAGGAGGTAGTCATTCCCAAGGAGAAAGTCGACCCTTTTGCCCTGTTCCCTATGATAAAACACACTGAACTTGATGGGGGGCGTTTCTTCGGATCAGGGGTCCATTGTTTTACCGGAAAGTACTTCATGGGCGGGAGCCAGATCGCATTGCACAGGATGAGCTTCCGCGGTAAAGATTTCGCCTCGATTAATATGGTGCCGGGGGGGCACAGTGACATTATAGTCCAGATGTTCGGCAACGAGAAGATACCGGTTACCGTCAACATCTGCCCTTCGCCGGCAGTCGAACTGACGGCCATGGGTAGCTTTATCCCCGCCGTCTTCCCTGCGGGTGTAGATGAATTGGGGATTGCCGGCGCATTGCAGGAGTCCCCGGTTGAGCTTGTTAAGGCTAAAACCGTGGATGCCTATGCCATTGCCAATGCCGAGTGGGTGATCGAGGGTTATGTCGTGCCCTATGAGAGGGTCTGGGAAACCGAGGAGGCAGAAAAGGCAGGGCAGCAAGGAGAACATTACTTCCATCCCGAGTGGGCGCGTTACATGGGCCGAGCGTATCGCCAGCGCAAGTTTGAGGTCACAGGGGTCACCATGAGGAAGGATAGACCCCTTTACTATGTTCCCTTTTTTGGGGCTGCCTGGCATACGATTCCTTTCAGAAGTGCCAGTTGGTTGGAGCTTTTTGAGAGGCTGGCACCCGGTTTTGTCATCGACGTGACCAACTTCTTGGGACTAACCGAATGGGGGGGCGTCGTGATCCAGGTCAAGAAAAGGCGCCGAAGCGATGAGGGGATGCAGAGAAACCTGCTTGCCGCAGCCTTGGGAACAGTGCGCGGTCTTCGCCTGGCTATTGTGGTGGATGAGGATATTGATATCTACAGCACTGAGGATCTGCTGTTTGCCATAACCTCCAGACTCAATCCGGATACGGGGATCATGAGAGGTCCCTTAGGAGGCAGGGGTCAGGCTTATCAGCCGGGCGAAAGGGCGGCTGCCAAGTCAAAGGGTTCCCAGCAAGTTTCGGTCTCTGAGGGGGGGCTCGGTCTTGATTGCACGGTCCCCTACTTTGCAAAGGAAACATATATGCGTGCTCGATATGCTGTAGACAAGGTCGATTTTAAGAAGTGGTTTTCTGACAAGGACATAGACGAGATGAGGGCTATGCAGAGCGACTATTTCAAGTACCTTGCGAAAATGGGTTACGCTTAAATCCGGCTTTAATCTGCTGGGGACAGAGGCTTGGGAGTCCGGCGGCAAAGGAGTGATTGAAAGGGGAAAAGAGGATGAGTGACAAGCTTATTATTTGCGTTTGTCCGACAGGCAGCTGGTTGATGAAAGACTTTAACCCCAATGTTGCCATTCAACCTGATGAAATTGCCGAGGAAGTTTACCGTTGTCAAAATGAAGGGGCCTCCATGGTCCATATCCATGCCCGGGATCGAAACGGTCAGGCGACAACAGATGCCAAGGTTTTTTCGGAGATCGACCGCCGTATCAGGGAGAGAGGGAGTGGCATCATTATACAGCACAGTACTTCTCCTGGCCGGGGGGCCGGCCAACGGATAGTGGGGGAACTGAAGGATGTACCGGCCAACCTATTCTTCGGCGCGGTGAACAAGGGGCTTGATGCCTTAGAGCCGAATCCGGAGATGGGAAGCCTGGATATCGGGGTTGGAGTGCTTACGGTAGGAGATGAGGAGCGCATCAATCTGTGGACCCGCGGGTTTGTTGAGAGGGCAGCTGCAATCATGTTGGAAAAAGGGATAAAACCGGAACTCGAAGTCTATAATGTCGGGGGGATGGTCGAAGTCGATCAACTTATAAAGAAAGGGCTCATCACCGCTCCCTACTGGATCAGCTTCTGCCTCGGCATGGAGAGAACGGTACAGGGAGTGACGCCTTTCACTCCCAGGAATTTGATGCACCTGGTGGATCTTTTGCCGAAAGAGTCCCTGTTTACTGCCCTGGGGATAGGTCCGGTTGAAACTCAGGCCGTCACCCAATCGATTCTTTTGGGAGGACATGCCCGAGTGGGCTTCGAAGACAACCCTTATCTAAGTAAGGGAATCCTGGCCAAGAGCAACGCCGA
>JAZDGZ010000702.1:0-2552 GCA_043806375.1 Pseudomonadota bacterium
ATCCCGGCAGGTCCGGGGAACCTGGACATGCAGTGCCAGTTCCTGATCGATATGGGAACCACGGTCATGTGCTGCACAGCCTCCATGGGGCTCCTGCTGGCGGAGGAGGTCAACCGCCGGGGGATCGGAGACAAGATCAAGCTCAGGAAGATGATCTTCGGTTCAGAACGCTCCAGTGATGCCATGAGAAGGCGAATCCGAGATCTCCTGGGCATTGAGCACCTGTTTGACATCCCGGGCATGACCGAACTCTACGGTCCGGGCACGGGACTGGATTGTCTCCATCATACCGGGATTCATTACTGGGCGGACTACTATATCCTGGAAATCCTCGATCCTGTGACGCTGAGCCCCGTAGCCGAAGGGGAAACAGGGGAGATGGTGGTGACCACCCTGAGGAAGGAGGCCGCGCCCCTGATCCGTTACAGAACCAGAGACCTGACCCGACTCGTTCCGGGGGAGTGCCCCTGCGGTTCCATCCTTCCCAGGCACGATCGTCTCCTGGGGCGCTCGGACGACATGATCATATTCAGGGCTGTCAACATCTACCCGGGACAGATCGACAGTCTTCTCTCCGGTATTCGGGGCATCGGCAGTGAATACCAGATTTTTCTGGATCGAAAGGAAGACGGCAAGGACTACATGATCCTCAAGGTGGAGCGCGGTGAGGGTGTGGACGGCAAAGGCGATTCAGAATTGGTCAAGAGGATCGGAGATGAGATCAAGAAACAGATCCTGGTGAGCGCGACCGTGGAAGTGGTTGATCACGGCGACCTGCCCAGGTCTGAGCGAAAGAGCAAAAGGGTCTTCGATAACCGCGAATTCTAGCAGGAGAAGGACAGTGAACAAGTTCGAGTACCTCATGCCTACAACGATTGATGAGGCCATATCCCTCCACGTGAGCCATGGCGAACGGGCGAAATACATTGCCGGCGGAACGGATGTGATGGTCAAGATCAAGGAAGGAAAGATAGCTCCCCAATACCTGGTCTCTTTGAGACGTGTCCCTGGTCTTGACCATATCAGCACCAAGGATGGAGAGTTGAGGATCGGCGCCCTTGTGACACACAGGATGCTGGAGCTCTCTCCGCTCATTAAGAAAGAGTTTCCCATCCTCCTCGATGCCGTCACCAACATCGGTTCCGTTCAAGTCAGAAATGTGGCAACCATTGGCGGGAACATCGTCAACGCGGTTCCGTCGGCAGACGGCGCCATTCCCCTGATTACCCTGGGGGCTCAAGTCATGATCAGGGGGCCTAAGGGAGAGAGATCCATGGCCCTGGAGGATCTCTTTGTCGGTCCCGGGCAGACCCTTCTGGAGACGGGAGAGATCCTCCTGGAATTTGTGATTCCCAAGCTCCCCCCTCACACCGGTGCGGCCTACTGGAAGCATACCCGAAGGGCCGCCATGGAGTTGCCCCTCTTGGGTGTGGCGGTGTTGATCTCCCTGGACGAAGGTATGACGACATGCATCGGGGCAAGGATCGGTCTGGGGGTCCTGGCCCCGACGCCGATGCGGGCCAGGAACGCCGAGGCCGTACTTAAAGGCAACAGGCTGGAGGATGGGCTTCTAAAAGAGGCGGGAAAGGTTGCGTCCGAGGAATGCAAGGCCAGGGACAGTATCCGTGGAGAGGCCTGGTACCGGCGGGAGATGGTGGAGGTCCTCGTTCCCAGGATGGCGCGGGTCGCCATGGCAAGGGCGAGCTAGTGCGGTGTCTCAGAAATATCTTGAATTAGTCTACTACTCCGGACCTCTCCCCGAGGGTCTTTTATGAAGGCGCAATATTTGCCCGAAGTCTCTGAAGACGCCCCCATGAGCATCATAGGCGCTGGCGGGCAGTGTAGGGGCGGGGTTTATCCCCGCCAAAGAGGCGGGCGTAAAGCCCGCCACTACGTCATTCGGTGCTTTTATTCGGACCTCAGTGCCGTAAGCATCGCTCAGAAGGAAGATGATCGTCCCTTCAGAAAAGACCCCTCCGGGGAAGCCCGGTCGGGTTGTTATAGGGAATTTCTGGGACAGTGTACTAGCGGTGTTCCGGCATGGGTTTGCATACGGTTTCAGCACTGGCAAGGTGTTTTTGAGATAATGGCAGGGGGGGGGTCAATGAGAAAGCGTATTTCATTTGTCTTGAACGGAAACAGAATGGAGATGGAGATTGAAGTCTACTGGACGCTCCTTCACCTGCTGAGGGAAGAGCTGGAACTGACCGGGACCAAGTCGGGGTGTGAGAGCGGTGAATGCGGGGCATGCACCGTTCAGGTCAACGGGCAGGCGGTCAACTCCTGCCTTTTTCCGGCCGTGGAGATCGACGGGACCTCGGTGATGACCATTGAAGGATTGGCCAAGCCTTCCGGTGAACTCCATCCCCTGCAGACCGCCTTTATCGAAGAGGGCGGGGTCCAGTGCGGCTATTGCACCCCCGGCATGGTCATGGCCGCTAAGGTCCTCCTGGACGAAAATCCCAATCCCGAAGAGGCGGAGATTCGCCATGCCCTGGCAGGCAATCTCTGTCGCTGTACGGGGTACATTCAGATTATCGAGGCGGTCAAGG
>JAZDGZ010000703.1:0-3339 GCA_043806375.1 Pseudomonadota bacterium
CCCACCAGGCGATTTATCAGATAGGCGTTTGCCCTGGGCATGACTTCCGTGGACAAGAAGGGATAGGTCGCAAAAAAAGATTCCCTGGTGAAGGTGCGCCGGCCGTCAACCGAGGGTATCAAGGTGAGAAGGTGTTTTCCCCAGCCCATGAGGTCAAAAAGGGGATTCGCCTTTCTGCTCGAATAGGAGAAAGAATCGAGACCGTCCGCCAGATGGAGCCAAAATGTCTTTTCCTGAACACCCAACCCGGAAAAGATCAGGGCCTCAGGGCACGTTTCCCTTCGGCATTTGTCGCCGTAATCGACCCTGAAGCGGAGATCAACGCCCCTGTTCTGAACAGGGTGAAGCAGGCACCCCACCCGTTTGTATGTCCTGTCGAGGTACCCGAGTGCCCAGCAGCTGTACCCTCGTATGGGAATAACGGCCTTGTCCTGCCTATTAAAAGAGGCAGTATTCTCCCTCAAGACTCTCCGGATCATATTCTTGAATTGGATATGTTCATAGGCTGCCGGCCGTATAGGCGGGCAGCATGCGAAGCAGGTCTTTTGGTCATCTGGAAAGCAGAGGGATAAATCGGTCTCTGTCATCACCAGCGCAGTCGGACCTCCTGGATTGCCTGCAGGGTGCTGCGTTCGATGGTGTAGGATATGCCGGTTGCCTTAATGGAAGTCCCTGGAAGCGGAATTTCCCCGAGCGTTTCCAAGAGGAAACCGGCCAGGGTGGCGTAATTCCCTTTCGGGAGTTTAATGCCCAATTGCTTCTCCAAGGTGTCAACCTCAATGCGGGCACTGACAATGTATTCATTCTTGGACAGCTTGCGGACCCATTGAATCGGCGGTTTCTGGGTGTCATACTCGTCTTCCATTTCCTCGACTATCTCTTCCATGATATCTTCCATAGTCACGAGCCCGACGGCCCCACCAAACTCATCCACAACCACCGCCACCACGTCACCGTCTTTGCGCAGGGCCCTCAACAACTCATTGATGCTTTTTGACATGGGCACAAAGCGCACCGGCCGAATATAGGGCTTGATAGGTTGTTCAGGAGCACTGTCCAGAATTTCCAAGGTGTTTAAGACGCCCACCACCCGATCTACCCGTTCTGCGTACACCAACAGCCGTATGTGGGCCTTCTCTCTTGCCATATTCACGGCCCGACCGCAGGTTGCCCCTTGCTCAATGGCCACCACATCGATCAGCGGCACCATAACCTCATATGCCGTTGTTTCAGAGAAGCTGAAAATCCGCCTAATCATGGTCTTCTCCACAGACTCGATGTCTCCTGTGGCCGGCAGTTGCAGCATGGTGAGGATCTCTTCGCGCAAGGTAAATGGGTTCCGGCCCTGCCAGCCGTAGAGCTTGCTCAGCAAACCCGTGATAAAAGCGAACACGACCAGAATGGGAAAGAAGAGGTAGGAAGCAAAGCGAAGCACAAATATGGCCTTAGGGGTGATGACATCCGCCCGCTGCTGGAATACACTTTTGGGCACGATCTCTCCAAAGATCCATATCAGCGGGGCCACCACGGCAATGGTGAGCCAACTCCCCTCTTCGCCGAAGAGATTGAGCATCAGGGCAGTCACCACGGTCGTGTTGGTGACAACGGCGATATTGGTTCCCACCAATGTGGTGGACAGAACCCACTCGGGCCTTTTCAGCATCTCCAGTGCGAGCTTGGCGCCGCGGGAACCCTTTGCGGCATCGTGGCGCAGCTTCATGCGATCAGCGCTTACGAGCCCGATTTCAGAGCCAGAAAAAAAGGCCTCCAGCAGAAGGCAGATCCCTATGATGACCAAAGTCCACTCGATCTCCATGGCTTACTTTTCCTCTGTCTTCATAGAGCCCTGCGCCGGGAAAGATTCCCCGATCCCGGTCCGGTCTCTGTCGCGCCCTTCAAAGGATTCAACCTCTGAGGATTCAGGCGATTCGGGCCCGGGGCTTCCTGCTTCACTCATTCGCTTCAACTCCACGGTCTTGATGCGGTTCTGTTCGGCCTCGACCACGGTGAACTGCAGCTCACCCACCCTTATGACGGTGCCCTTGGGCGGCAGTTCACCATGAAGATGCAGGAGCAGTCCGCCCAGGGTTTCTCCCCACTCGTCTGATAATTCAGTATGCATTTCCTCGTTAAATTCCCTGATGGGCATGGCACCGTCAATCGCGTGACGTCCGCCTCCCAAGTCCTTGATATTGACCTGAAGAAGTTCATCGGACGGGCTGTGAATTTCACCAAAGATACACTCCAGCAGGTCTTCCATGGTAACGAGGCCGGTAACCCCGCCGTATTCGTCGACCGTGAGGGCCACGGAGAGCTTGCGCTCCCGAAAGTCATGAAAAAGATCCGCTGCCAATTTGGATTCCGGGACAAAGTAAGGCTCTCGAAGCACCTTTTCGATCCCTCGGGGGTCTTGCATAACCTCTTTCACGTCCATGCCGAGGAGGTCTCTCGCGTGCAAAATGCCGACAATATTGTCCCTGTGCTCCCTGTAGATGGGGACCTTTGTGCGACGGGTTCGGCCCAATTCCTTGATCATTCCTTCCAGATGCATCTCGACAGGCAGGAAAAAGATATAGGAACGGGGCGTCATGACGTCTTCGACCGTCTTGTTCCCGAAATCAAAGATCTGATCGATGAATTGGGCCTCGACACTGTCCAGGGTGCCTTCACCTACCGCCTCATGGGCCAGGGTGCGAACCATGTCTTCGGTGATGATGTTCCCCCGGGAGCGTTCCTTGCCCACAAAGAGGGTAATGAACCTGTCCGCCACATTTCGAATCAGCATGCGCAAAGGCTTTATGAGCCGGGCAAAGAGATCGATAGGTCCGCTCTCAATCCCGGCGAAGGCCATGTTGTGGCGAATGGCCAAAACCTTTGGGGTGATTTCGCCTGCCAGCAGAAGCAGGGGCACCATAACGAAGAGATTTATCCACTTCTTCTCAGGACCGAAAAGCTTTATAATAACGGCCGCCGAGATGACGGTAGCGGTCACATTAACCAACTCGTTTCCGATGAGGATCGTCATGATGAGTCGACGCGGCTGGCTGAGCATGCGCTTGATGAGGTCGATTCGGGGATGTTGGTCCCGCCTCATCTGTTCCAACTGGACCCTGCTGAGGGAAAAAAGGGCGGTTTCGGAACTGGAGAAGAAGCCTGAAAGGCCTAGCATGAGGATAAATAAGACGAGTTCAGACCACAGAGTATAATCCATTATGCGGCCCTGCTTTGAGGTCGATGCGCTGTCATGTACTCCAGGAGAACTCCGATTGTCTCGTTTTTTTGTGAAAGACCCATCCTTGGAGACCCTCTTGATTGAAAATACCTATCCTTTTACCACGA
>JAZDGZ010000704.1:0-2439 GCA_043806375.1 Pseudomonadota bacterium
TCAATAGGGTGGTAGGGTGAGAGGATGGCCCCGTTTGATGTCATCCTGGTCCTCCCCTACCCCTTTTCGGATCATCCCTCTTTCCCGGAAGGAATCCTCAGAAAGGCCCTTGAGGCCAAAGGCTTCTCCGTCGGCATCATAGAGACCCCCTTCTGGCAAAAACCCGATTCTTTTGCGATCTTGGGAAGGCCTCGCCTTTTTTTTGCCATCGTGGCAGGGCCCGTTGACTCGGTCGTGCTCAATTATACCTCCTCCCGCAAACGCCGCAGGGAAGATCTCTACCAGACCGGAGGGAAGGCCTTTTTTGATGGGTACCCCCCTTCCATCGCCTACAAGATCCGGCCGGATCGCACCACCCTTGTCTTTGCAAACCGAATCAGGGAGATGTTCAAGGATGTCCCTCTGGTCATCGGCGGCCTGGAGGCCTCCCTTCGGGTCTTCGCCCACTACGACTTTCAGCAGGACCGGATCCGCCGATCGACCCTCCTGGATTCCCGGGCGGACCTTGCAGTGACCGGCATGGGAGAGGCCCAGGTCATATCCATTGCGCAGTTGCTGGATGGGGGGGCCCTGGCCGGTGAGATCGAGATCCCGGGAACGGCAAGGATCGCGGCCCAGCCCCCTCCCTCACCGGGCTTTGTGATGCTTCCCTCCCTGGAAAGCATCGCGGGGGATGCCCTGAAGCTGATGGAGGCCCAGATCCTTTGGGAGCGTGCCATCCTTGAAGGCAAAGGCATCTGTCAGGAACAGGACGGCCGATGGGTCATCGCCCAAAGACCCCGGGCATACTCCCCCCCCGACCTCGACCATATCTACGGACAGAATTACACGCGTGCACACAGGTCGGGAATGGCCCCCACACCGGCCTTGCAGATGAACCTCTTTTCAATCACGAGCCATCGCGGCTGCTGCGGGGGGTGCGCCTTCTGCTCCATCACCTCTCACGAAGGGAAACGGGTCGTGTCGCGCTCGCAGGAGTCCATCCTGCAAGAGGTCGAGCGGGCCACCGGTCATCCTGCATGGAAAGGGGTTATGTCGGACATCGGGGGCCCCTCGGCTGAGATGTACGGGATGGATTGCGAGCAGAATGACTGCCAAAAGCCCTCCTGCCTGGATCCGGGGTTATGCCCTCACCTCTCTCCGGTGACCCCCTTTTTGGAGCTCCTCCGCGCATGCAGAAAGGTCCGGGCCGTGAAAAAGGTCTTCCTGGGTTCAGGCATCCGTTACGACCTCTTCCTGCAACACCCTGAACTCCTGGAGGAGATTATGGTCCATCACTCGGGCGGGTTCCTTCGCATTGCCCCGGAGCATACGGAAGACGAAATCCTCCCTCTCATGAGAAAGCCCTCTTTCGAGACCCTGGAGCGGTTTGTCCGTCTCTTTCGCTCCATCAACAAGGGGCTTGACCGCAAGATCCAACTGGCGCCCTATCTGATCGTCGGGCATCCGGGAGAGAGGTGGGACCATGTGGAGTCCATGGCCGGGAAGCTCAAGTCCCTTGTGCTTCGGACAAAGGATGTCCAGATCTTTACACCCACCCCGGGCACCCTCTCAACGGCCATGTTCTATTCACGGTCCGCCCCGGGTCTCGGGCCCCTCGAAGTGGAAAAAGACATCAAGAGCCTCCTCCGGCGAAAGGCCCTCTTGACGGACCTGTAGCCGCCTGGAGATATCGGCCTTCACACGGAGCAGTCATAACTCCCCGTCCTCACCAGGCCCCAATGACCCTCAACCCGAAACCCGTGCCCCATGCTCTTTGCTCTCGGCCCTTTTCTTTTCCTTCTTGCGCCGTACCTGCCTGCTCCCCATGGGGCAGGAGGAGACACAGACTCCGCAGGCATGTTCCCTGCGGTAATCCCGGCACTTGCCCGCATCAAAACGAACCTCGCGCCTCTCGCCCGCTCGATACTCCACACCCCTGATGGCCTTCACCGGGCAGGCGTCCACGCACACATGGCATTTACCGCAAGGCCGGTCGAGGACCGTGCCCGTCTTCAGGGGGGCATCCGTCATGACCGAGACAAACCGCACCCTGGGGCCGAAGCGTTCGGTCACGAGCAGGCAGCTCTTGCCGATCCAGCCCAGCCCGGCCAGATGCGCGGCAAGTTTGTGAGAGAGGATGCCTTCCAGTTTCTCGGGGTCGTAGGGCGTTGATGCCGGGATCGGATAGGCCTTAAAGCCGCGGCCGGTGAGCCACCGGGAAACATCGTAGGCCAGAGAATCCAGGGCACGTGTGACCACTTCATACACGTGGTGGATATATTGGCTCCGCTGCCAAGGATCCGCGTGATTGTGCTGCTCCACGATGGTGTCGTTGAGCGACATCCCCAGGGAAACCGTCCGGGGGAATTTCCCCGCCTGGAGATATCCCTGAGAGGTAATAAAGTTTCTCGCAGGCCCCAGGTCGGCGACACCGAAGAGATCGGCGCCCCGTTGCCG
>JAZDGZ010000705.1:0-2662 GCA_043806375.1 Pseudomonadota bacterium
TACCCGGCCAAGGCAAGTCCTGATCCGGAAAATTTATCCCTAACGTTGCATAAACGTCCGTCCGGCACAACCTTGTCATTCCCGCGAAGGAGGCTGTGTCGGAATGTCATTTCGGGCCCCCGATTGAAGGGGGGCGATAAATCTTGATTTTGCATGTAGCTGGATTTTAAGATTTCTCCCTTCGGTCGAAATGACAGACATCGGGCACACACGGGATTGCGACACAGCCTCGAAGGCGGGAATCCATGTGGCTTTTCGACAGCTGGATGCCCGCCGGAGTCTATCCCGCACTCGATGCGGGGCGGGCATGACAAGATAGAACCCAGGGTGCCAACGAGTGAACCATGGCGATCAGGCCAAGAACCTTTCACCAAGAGGGTTTTCCCGTGACGTGTGCCGCTTTTTCTGCAACATTAGGGTTTACCCCGTTGTTGCATAATGGAGGACCGAAAGAGTCTTTCCCCTAAGATCGGTTGCTTGTTTGGGCGATGTTTCTTGATGACTTCGTAAAAAGTAGGGAAACTCCATTTCCCGTCATTCCCCGGCTTGACCGGGGAATCCAGTCTTTATTGTTAGTTATAGAAGTCATGGACCCCGTTTTTCAACGGGGTGACGACTTCTTACGAAGCCGTCTTTGTTCCTTCTCGCAGACTGCGCTGATAAGGAGGTCCTCCATCCATCGCCCTATCACCTGAATTCCGCCAGCAACAAAGGGGCTTGTCTGTTCAACAAAAGCATTTTTGCAGCTACCGGGTTAACCCGCAGGTCCCATGGAGCTATGTCTTGGTCTTTCCCAGGAGTCCTTCCGCCGCTGCCATCACTTTTTCCAGGAGAGGGGGCCCGCTCTCCCGTTCTTCGATCACCGTGACATCCGGTCCGATGGGCTTCCACTGTTGGACGGAGGTGGTCCTGAAAAGGGCGATGGTGGGAGTGCCCAGCATGGCCGACAGGTGAGTGACGCCGCTGTCATGGCCTATGTAGAGGGCGGCCCCCCTCAACACCTCTTCAAGCGTTTGCATGCCCGGCGATAGGAGGACTTGAACCCCCTCGCACCCCTGCTCCCCGCGATAGAGATGAAGGTCCTCTTCTTCGGCAGGGCCGAGAAGGATGACGAGACGTCGGGCATGGCGGAGGAGGCGGTGTCTGAACATCCTGATCATGGCGATCCAGAAACCCGGGCCATGGTTTTTCTGCCTTCCACCGGACCCGGGATGAAAAAGAATCTTTCCTTCCCCTTCGGAGGAGGGCCTTCTCCCAAGAAGGGGGCGAAGAAAGGCCTCTTCAATCGTCTTTTCGGGTTCTACGGGGGCTCCGGCGCTCTCGAGGCACCTGGCAAGATAAAGGGCAACATGGGTCTTGTCGCCATAGGCAGGGTATCCTTCAAAGAGACGGATGGCTGCGCCGGGAAGCCACTCCCCCAGGTTCCTCTCCACAAGCCCTTGCGGGTCCTTCAGAAAGGCGACCACTCGGTGGGAAGGGGGGATGAAAGGCCTAAGGGGTTCGTCGGATCCTTCGGTGAATAGGTGATGCCATCCCGGAGAGTCGAAATCGATGCTGTGAAGGAGATAAGGCTTCAAGAGATCAAGCCCCGGGTTTCTGCCCACCAGAGAGACCTCGGCCAGGCCCTGCATGGCCGAGAGGGCCGGAGCGAGCATGAGGGTATCGCCCAAGGCGGCTGGTCTGATGATCAGGATTTTCATTTATAAAAAGACATAGCATAAAAGAGGGTCCCATTGCCACACCTCCCTTAGAAAATCCGAAACGTGGCCTTAAGACATGGGTATAGGTTCCGCCCGGTGTGTATCCTCCACGGGAGTTGCTTTCCGGCCCCTGGAATGACCTGGGAATCTCCATTATCGTCATCATGAAAGGGGTATTCGTTGACACAAGAGTGCTGGTTCCCTATAAAGTTAAGGATCATCATGTATGCAGAGGCTCGGCAGAAAAGGGAAAAGAACCGTCCCCTATCACATTTCCGTTAATCTCGACGGGGGATCTGAGGCGGGGTATAAATGATGGAGGAGGTTTCGTATGAAAAGGATGGTTCAATATAGGGATTTGCGTGAATTCCTATCCCTGGTGGAATCCATGGGGGAACTGAAAAAGATTAGCCATGTGCATTGGGATAGGGAGATGGGGGCTATTACCGAGATCATCTACCGGGAAAAACCCAGTGATTCTCCGGCCCTGCTCTTCGACAAGATCCCGGGATATCCTGATGGCTACCGATGTCTCTATGGCATGCTCGCCTCGGCCAGGCGTTTCGGTCTGACCTTAGGTGTCGACGCCGAGGGAAAGTCACGGATGGAAATGCTGACGGCCTACCGAGAGCTCATGAAAGGGATGGCGCCTGTTCCCCCAAGGTTTGTTGATGCGGGGCCGGTCATGGAAAATGTGATGGAAGGGGGAGAGGTCGATCTTCTCAAATTTCCGGTCCCCATTCATCATGAACTGGATGGAGGGAGATATATCGGCACGGCTTGCGGGGTGATTACGAGGGACCCGGAAGAAGGGTGGGTCAATGTGGGAACCTACCGGGTCCAGGTGATGGAAAGGGACAGGGCCATAACCTACATTTCTCAAGGGAAGCAGGGGCGGATTCAGCGGGACAAATACCTCAAAGCCGGCAAGCCCTGCCCCATGGCCATCGTGGTGGGCATCG